>DATCMN010000380.1:0-5562 GCA_036563405.1 Naasia sp.
GTCTCCTCCGCCCGCCCCGCCGAGAGCAGCCGGGCCAGCTCGTTCACGGTCACCAGTGCGATGGCGGCGAGCAGGAGCAGCGCGACAGGTTCGATGGCGCGCAGCCCGTCGATCCGCAGCCCCAGAGTCTCCGCTGTGCGGGTGAATCCGCCGGACCGCTCCAGGGTGCCGACCTCCGGGACTGCAGCCTGCCGCCAGTCGTCGCCGGCCGCGTCCCAGGCGGCGACGATCCGGTCCAGGTCGGCCGCCGTCACCTCGGCGGGGTCGGGCACGACGATCCAGCGGGCGCGCGGCTCGAGGTCCCCGAAGCGCGCCCAATCGACGTCGTCGAGGACGATCGGTCCGAGGTCCGGGCCTTCGACGCCCTCCTGCACGAGGGATTCCCCGAACCATCGGGGGTCCAGGTGATCGATGGCACGCCAGAGACCCGCGACGGGGAAAGCCACGCCATCGATCTGCACGGATTGCCCCGGTTCGACCCCAAGCTCCTGCGCGGCGTCGGCCTGGATCGCCACCTCTCCCGGCGCCGCCCACTCCCCGTCCACCAGCGTCGCGCGGGACTCGAGGTCCGGAACACTCATCACGAGCGCGGACCGCTCCACCCCGCCCGGCACGACCGGGATCGTGGACAGGCGCGCGGAGACGGTCCGGTCCACCTCGATGCCTGCGTCCACATCGGCGAACGTGTCGGCGATCGCCGCACGCACCGCCTCGTCCTGAGCCTCCGGGTTCTCGGCCACCCGCAGCAGCGCCCGGTAGGCCAGGTCGCCGCCGGAGCGCTGGGCGAGGCCGCTCTGCACGCCCGCGGTGGCCGAGGCGTCGATGTGTCCGGCGATGCCCACGCCGACCGCGCTGGCCAGGGCGGTGACGCCGAAGACCGCGGCGACGAGCCCCGTGTGCCGGCGCAGGCGCTTCAGCGTCAACCGCATCGTCGAGGAGCTCCTGGTGTCGAGGTTCCTGAATGCTATAGGCGCGAAGCAGCCGGAAGCGCTTGCGGCACCGCAGGTTTGGGATCGCTCCCACGCGCTCGCCCATCGACGGCAGCGGTGAGCAGAAGGCACCGTGTCCGCACCACGCGCACCAGTTCGTTGCGGACAGCCGCCCCAGCCGGGATGCTGTGCCCATGGAGATCTGGAACCTGCTCGTCATCCTGCCGATGCTCGCCACGGTGGTGCTGTGGGTGGCGGCGCTCCTCAGCATCTCCCGCGCCTCGCTGTCCGGCACCGAACTCGCGCTCTGGATCCTCATCGTCGTGATCGCCCCGTTCATCGGCGCGATCGTGTGGTTCCTGGTAGGCAAGCCGAGGGCTGTGTCGGGCGCCGGCAGCTTTCGCTGACCCGCGCGCCGGCTCGCTCCCCTGCTGCGGCCGGCACCGCTGCCTGAGTAACGCCCGATTGGGCCATCCGGGCAAAGCGATGGAAACGAACTCCTCCGTGTCTGACCTGCGGAGCACCACCAGCGACTGGGGCTACTCTCCCCGCATGGATCGTCGCGCGGCACTGCTCGCGATACTCGCCGGCGTGGGCGCAGGCAGCGCCGGCTTCGGCGTGGCGGAGCTGACGGCCGCAGTTGTCGGGATCAGTCCGATCTCTGCTGTCTCGTCGTGGGTCATCGACCTCTCCCCCTCCTGGCTGAAGGAGGCGGTGATCGCGCTGGCCGGCACCTCCGACAAGCTGGTGCTGCTGATCACGCTGGCGGCCGTCGTGGTGATCGTCGCGCTCCTGGCGGGGCTGCTCGAGAAGGCCCGCCCGCCATGGGGCGCCGTCTCCTTCGCCGTGCTCGGCATGGTGGCGCTGATCGGCATCCTTACGCGGACGAACGCCGACGCGCTGTCGCCGATTCCCATGGTGGTCGGAACCGCACTTGCCGTCCTGCTGCTGCGGCTCTTCACCAGCCGGCTCCGGCGAGGCGATCGGCTCCCGGCCGATTCGGCGGGCGCGACCCGGCGGAGCGTCCTCATCGGGGCGGGCGCGGCGGCCGTGCTGGGCGTGGTGGCCGCCTTCGGCGCCCAGAGCTTGTCCTCCGCGGGCCGGGCACTTGAGGCCGCTCGACGGGCTGTCCGGCTGCCGTCCCCGGTGACCGCGGCCCCGCCCATTCCCGCCGGCGCCGAGCTCGCCGTGCCGGGCACGGCATCGCTTCTCACCGCGAACGAGGACTTCTACAGGATCGACACCGCGGTGTTCCTGCCCAACCTCAACCCCGGCGAATGGCGCCTGCGCGTGAGCGGGATGGTGGAGAGGCCGATCGAGATCGGCTACGCGCAGCTGCTGGAGCTGCCGATGCAGGAGAGCCGCATCACTCTGGCGTGCGTGTCCAATCCCGTGGGCGGCGAGTACATCTCGACGGCCACCTGGCTCGGCTACCCGGTCAAGAAGCTGCTCGAGTGGGCGAAGCCGCTCCCCGGCGCCGACATGGTGCTGTCCAAGAGCTCGGACGGCTTCACCGCCGGCACTCCGCTCGAGGCGCTCACCGACGGCCGCGACGCCCTCATCGCGGTGGGCATGAACGGGCAGCCCCTCCCCCGCGAACACGGGTTCCCCGCGCGGATGGTGGTGCCGGGGCTCTACGGCTACGTGTCGGCGACCAAGTGGCTCGTGGAGTTGGAGCTCACCAGGTTCGATGAGGTGGACGCGTACTGGACGCAGCGCGGCTGGGGTGTGCGCGGCCCGATCAAGCTCTCCAGCCGGATCGATGTGCCGCGCGAAGGAGCAGACCTCGAGCTCGGCGAGGTGGTCGTCGCCGGCGTGGCCTGGCATCAGCACACCGGCATCTCCGCCGTGCAGGTCAGCGTCGACGGCGGCACCTGGCACGACGCCGATCTCGGCGCCGAGCTGTCCATCGACACGTGGCGCCAGTGGAAGTGGACGTGGAACGCGACGCCCGGCGCCCACACGCTGCGCGTCCGGGCCATCAACGCCGAGGGCGACGAGCAGGTCGAGACCGAGCAGAGCGTCCTGCCGGACGGCGCCACCGGGCTGCACACCATCCAGGTTGTGGTGGCGTAGTTCGGGCACAGATCACCTCGACGATCGTTCCGGTGGTCGAGGTGCGAGCGGAGCGAGCCTCGACAATCCCCCGCCGATCGGGAAGCGCCAGGCGTCGCGCTCGGTGTCGCCTCTCTGATCAGGAGCGGATTGTGCCGCCCCGTACCCGCCGGCGATGTCGGTTGGTGGTGGCAGAGTTCGGCCATGAAGCACCGGACGACGGCACTGCTGGTGGAGCAGGCGGGCATGCTGTCGGTGCGTGCGGACGCGTTCGCCGCCGACGAGGAGACCGCACACCACGACCCGGAGGACGGGCGCGCGCACCGTCGCCCTAGGTGGCCGCGGCGACCACAGATGCGGTCAGCGAGGAGCATCCAGGATCGGGTACGCCGCACCTGACGATGTCGAGGCTCGCTGCGGTCGCACCACTAGCAGCGGAACTCCGACTCCGAGGATCGTCGCGCCCCACCAGTCAGCGGGCGGCGGCTCCCGAGCCGACTAGGCGGGGAAGGTGCGGTTCCGCGCGAGCTTGGCGGCGCGCATATCGCGGTACCAGGCCGTGGACTGCGGCAGGAACGCGAGCACCGTAGCCGCCACGGGCAGGAGCACGCTGATGATCGACAGCACGTTGGTGCTGAACAGCCCCGGCAGCGCGAGGATCGTGAGGGCGAGCAGCACCCAGCGCGCCCAACCCATGCCGCGGCGCAGGAAGATCGCGAAGAGCGCCCACAGCACGGTGAACACGACGCCGATGATCACGCCGATCACCACGCCGACGATCACGATCCCGTCGATCGCCGCCGGATCCAGCGCCTGGCCCTGCGCCTCGAGCTGGCGGAGCGCCGCCTCCCGCGCCGCGTCGATCTGCGTCAGGCCGATGATCGTCCCGAGCAGCGTGAGCGCCGCGGTGGCGATGTACAGCCAGAACGCGATCTCGACGGTGGTGGGGCGCTTCCCGCCGCCGCCGGCGGGAGGCGGAGAGCCGTACGGGGAGGACGGCGAGCCGAAATCAGGACCTTGAACGCTCATGCGCTCACGCTAACGCCCGAATGCCTCAACGGGAGTCGGACGCTCTCCCCTTGCGTCGGGTCGCGTCGCTCCGCTAGCCCCGCACGGGTCGGGCAACGGCTGAGATCAGGCCGACTTCTCGGCGCGAACGGGCTTGCGCGGCACGATCGTCGGAGCGGCGTTCTCGAGGACCGACTCGCGCGTGATGACGACCCGCGCCACCTCGCTGTTCGACGGCACGTCGAACATCACCGGACCGAGCACCTCTTCCAGGATCGCGCGCAGACCGCGGGCACCCGTCTGGCGGAGCACTGCCAGGTCGGCGATCGCCTCGAGCGCGCCCTTGTCGAACTCGAGCCCGACGCCGTCGAGCTCGAACATGCGCTGGTACTGCTTCACCAGAGCGTTGCGGGGAACCGTGAGGATCTCCATCAGCGCGGACTGGTCGAGCGGCGTGACAGTCGTGACGACGGGGAGACGGCCGATGAACTCGGGAATCAGCCCGAACTTGTGCAGGTCCTCGGGGAGGACCTCGCTGAACAGGTTCAGGTCGTCGCCCTTGACGTGCAGCGGGGCGCCGAAGCCGATGCCCTTCTTGCCCGCCCGATTGGAGATGATGTCCTCCAGACCGGAGAACGCCCCGGCCACGATGAACAGGACGTTCGTCGTGTCGATCTGGATGAACTCCTGGTGCGGGTGCTTGCGGCCGCCCTGTGGCGGCACCGAGGCGACAGTGCCCTCCAGGATCTTGAGCAGAGCCTGCTGCACGCCCTCACCGGAGACGTCGCGCGTGATCGACGGGTTCTCCGCCTTGCGGGCGATCTTGTCGACCTCGTCGATGTAGATGATGCCGGTCTCGGCGCGCTTGACGTCGTAGTCGGCCGCCTGGATGAGCTTGAGGAGGATGTTCTCCACATCCTCACCCACGTACCCGGCCTCCGTCAGGGCGGTGGCGTCGGCGACGGCGAAGGGCACGTTGAGGCGCTTCGCGAGTGTCTGCGCGAGGTAGGTCTTGCCGCAGCCGGTGGGGCCGATGAGCAGGATGTTGCTCTTCGCGATCTCGATGTCGTCCTGAAGGGCTTCCGCCGCGGTGAGCGTCTGGCGCGAGCGGATCCGCTTGTAGTGGTTGTAGACGGCGACCGACAGGGACTTCTTGGCCGCGACCTGCCCGATCACGTACTCCTCGAGGAAGTCGTAGATCTCCCGGGGCTTCGGCAGGTCGAACTCGCTGGAGGTCTCCTCGCCGGCCTCAGCCAGGCGCTCCTCGATGATCTCGTTGCAGAGCTCGACGCACTCGTCGCAGATGTAGACGCCGGGACCGGCGATCAGCTGCTGCACCTGCTTCTGGCTCTTCCCGCAGAACGAGCACTTGAGAAGATCTGCGCTCTCCCCGATTCGCGCCATGCTTCCCATCCTCCCGCTGACCGCTCATGCGTCATTGCACGTCGATTGGCGAAAAGCCTAACCCGAGCCGGGGACGCACCGGCGCACAACGACACGGCGATCCGGCGCGCCGCCCGATCGTCCCCCGGCCCCGTCCCCCGCCGCTCTCCTCCACGACCGTGAGATG
>DATCMN010000383.1:0-7315 GCA_036563405.1 Naasia sp.
GCGTCCGCAAGCGCGCGGAGCGCGAGCTCAACGCCTACTTCCCGTCCCTGTCGTCGCGGACCCTGGTCTACAAGGGCATGGTCACCACGCTGCAGCTGGAGCCGTTCTATCCGGACCTGTCCGACGAGCGGTTCACCACTCGGCTGGCGCTCGTGCACTCCCGGTACTCGACCAACACCTTCCCGTCCTGGCCGCTCGCGCAGCCGTTCCGGATGATCGCGCACAACGGCGAGATCAACACCATCCAGGGCAACCGGAACTGGATGCGGGCCCGCCAGTCCCAGCTGGAGAGCGAGCTCCTCGGCGAGCTCGACCCGCTGCTGCCGATCGTCACACCCGGTGCGAGCGACTCCGCCTCCTTCGACGAGGTGGTCGAGCTGCTGAGCCTCACGGGCCGCAGCCTGCCGCATGCGGTGATGATGATGGTGCCCGAGGCGTGGGAGAACAACGACGCCATGGACCCGGCCCGTCGGGCGTTCTACGAGTACCACTCGTTCCTCATGGAGCCGTGGGACGGGCCCGCCGCGATCACCTTCACCGACGGCTCCGTTGTCGGCGCGACGCTCGACCGCAACGGCCTCCGCCCCGGTCGCTTCCTCGTCACCGACGACGGCCTCGTCGTCGCCGCGAGCGAGATCGGCGTGATCGACATCGACCCTGCCCGCATCGTCCGCAAGGGCCGGCTGCAGCCGGGCCGGATGCTGGTGGTCGACACCGTGGCGGGCCGGATCATCGAGGACGACGAGCTGAAGGGCGAGCTCGCCGCCGCCGAGCCGTACGCTGACTGGCTGGCGCAGAGCCGCATCCACCTGGAGGATCTGCCGGAGCGCGAGCACATCGTCCACACCCCGGCGTCCGTCACCCGCCGCCAGCGCACCTTCGGCTACACCGAGGAGGAGGTCCGCATCCTCCTCGAGCCGATGGCCAGGTCCGGAGCGGAGCCGCTCGGCGCCATGGGCTCGGACACCCCCATCGCCGTGCTGTCCGAGCGCCCCCGGCTGCTCTTCGACTACTTCACCCAGCAGTTCGCCCAGGTCACCAACCCGCCGCTGGACTCCATCCGCGAGGAGGTCGTCACCTCGCTCGGCACCGGCCTCGGCCCGGAGCCGAACCTGCTCGCGCCCGGCCCCGAGCACGCACGGCAGGTGGTGCTGTCGTTCCCGGTGATCGACAACGACGAGCTCGCGAAGATCCACCACATCGACCCCAACCCCGGTCGCTCGACGACCACCGTGGTGCGCGGCCTGTACCGGGTCGACGACGGACCGCAGGCGCTCGAGCGGCGCATCGACGCGATGTGCGCCGAGGTGGACGAGGCGATCGCGCACGGGGCGAAGTTCATCGTCCTGTCCGACCGCGACTCCACCGCCGACCTCGCGCCCGTGCCCTCGCTGCTGATGACCGCGGCGATCCACCACCACCTCATCCGCCGCGAGGACCGGATGAAGGTCGGCCTCGTGATCGAGGCCGGCGACGTCCGCGAGGTGCACCACGTCGCTCTCCTGATCGGCTACGGCGCCTCGGCGGTGAACCCGTACCTGGCGATGGAGACCGCGGAGCAGCTGGTGCGCGGCGGACGGATCCCCGGGCTCTCGCCCGAGTACGCGGTGAAGAACGTGATCAAGGCGCTCGGCAAGGGCGTGCTGAAGATCATGTCCAAGATGGGCATCTCCACCGTCTCCTCCTACGCCGGCGCGCAGGCGTTCGAGGCGGTGGGCCTCTCCGAGGACTTCATCGGCCGGTACTTCACCGGCACCACCACCAAGCTCGGCGGCGTCGGGATGGACGTCATCGCGGCGGAGAGCAAGGCGCGGCACGACGCCGCGTACCCGCTCGACGCGTCCGCGGCAGCGCACGAACGACTGTGGGTCGGCGGCGAGTACGCATGGCGCCGCGGCGGGCCACCGCACCTGTTCAACCCGGACACCGTGTTCCGGCTGCAGCACTCGACGCGCAACCGCCGCTACGACATCTTCCGCGAGTACACGAAGCTCGTGGACGACCAGGCCGAGAACCTGATGACGCTGCGCGGGCTGTTCGCGCTCAAGCACGGCCAGCGCCCCGAGGTCCCGCTGGACGAGGTCGAGCCGATCGAGAGCATCGTGCGCCGCTTCAACACCGGCGCGATGAGCTACGGATCCATCTCGAAGGAGGCGCACGAGACCCTCGCGATCGCGATGAACCGGCTCGGCGGGCGCAGCAACACGGGCGAGGGCGGCGAGGACGTCGACCGCCTGCTCGACCCGGAGCGCCGCAGCGCCATCAAGCAGGTGGCGTCCGGCCGGTTCGGCGTGACGAGCATGTACCTGACCCACGCGACCGACCTGCAGATCAAGCTGGCGCAGGGCGCGAAGCCGGGCGAGGGCGGCCAGCTGCCTCCGACGAAGGTCTACCCGTGGGTCGCCCGCACCCGGCATGCGACGGCGGGCGTCGGCCTCATCTCGCCGCCTCCGCACCACGACATCTACTCCATCGAGGACCTCAAGCAGCTGATCTTCGACCTCAAGCGGTCGAACCCGGACGCGCGGATCCACGTGAAGCTGGTCAGCCAGAACGGGATCGGGGCGGTCGCCGCGGGCGTCGCGAAGGCGAAGGCGGACGTGGTGCTCGTCTCCGGCCACGACGGCGGGACGGGCGCGAGCCCGCTCAACTCGCTCAAGCACGCGGGCACCCCGTGGGAGCTGGGGCTCGCGGAGACGCAGCAGACCCTCATGCTGAACGGGCTCCGCGAGCGCGTCGTGGTGCAGGTGGACGGCCAGATGAAGACCGGTCGCGACGTGATCATCGCCGCGCTGCTCGGTGCCGAGGAGTACGGCTTCGCGACGGCGCCGCTCGTCGTCGAGGGCTGCATCCTGATGCGCGTCTGCCACCTCGACACCTGCCCGGTGGGCGTGGCGACGCAGAATCCGGAGCTCCGCAAGCGGTTCACCGGCAAGCCGGAGTTCGTGGTCAACTTCTTCGAGTTCCTGGCTCAGGAGGTGCGGGAGCTGCTCGCGAAGCTCGGCTTCCGCAGCCTGGACGAGATCATCGGCCGCAACGACCTCCTCGACACCGACCGCGCGGTCGAGCACTGGAAGGCGAACGGGCTCAACCTCGCGCCCATCCTCGAGGGGCCCGAGTTCGGGCCGGACGAGCCCCGCATCGGGCGGGTCCAGCAGGACCACGAGCTCGATCAGCACTTCGACAACCAGCTGATCCGGCTCGCCGCCGACGTGCTCGACCACGGCGGCAAGGTGGCGCTCGACCTCCCCATCCGGAACACCGAGCGGGCCGTCGGCACGATGCTCGGTCATGAGGTCACCAAGCGCCACGGTGTGAACGGCCTCGAGGACGGCTCGATCGACGTCACCCTGCGGGGCTCCGCTGGGCAGTCGCTCGGCGCCTTCCTGCCGAGCGGGATCACGCTCCGCCTCATCGGCGACAGCAACGACTACGTCGCGAAGGGCCTCTCGGGCGGCTCCGTCACCCTGCGCCCGCCCGCGAACGCCGGATACGTGGCGGAGGACAACGTGATCGCCGGCAACGTCATCGGCTACGGCGCCACCCAGGGCAGCCTCTTCCTCAGGGGCATCGTGGGGGAGCGGTTCCTGGTCCGCAACTCGGGCGCGACAGCCGTCGTCGAAGGCGTCGGCGACCACGCTCTCGAGTACATGACGGGCGGACTCGCCGTGATCCTCGGCCTCGTCGGGCGGAACCTCGGCGCCGGTATGTCCGGCGGCACCGCCTACGTCCTCGACCTGCCGGAGGCCAGCGTCAACCGCGACGCTCTCGCGTCGGGGGAGCTGCAGCTCACCCCGCTCGGCAGCGCCGACCGGGAGATCCTCCGCGACCTGCTGGAGCGCCACCTCGCCGAGACGGGCTCGGCGGTCGCCGAGCGTCTGCTCGCCGACTTCGCCACGGCGGCCGAGCGCTTCACGAAGGTCCTGCCCCGCGACTACGCGGCCGTGCTCGCCACCCGGCAGAGCGCGCTCGACGAAGGCCTCGACCCCGACGGCGACGTCGTGTGGGGCCGCATCCTGGAGGTGACAGGTGGCTGATTCACGGGGCTTCCTCAAGGTCCGGCAGCGGGAGCTGCCCCCGCGCCGGCCCGTTCCCGTCCGCATCCAGGACTGGCGCGAGGTCTACGAGCAGCACGACCCGTCCGTGGTCCGCCGCCAGGCGGGACGCTGCATGGACTGCGGCATCCCGTTCTGCCATCAGGGCTGCCCGCTCGGCAACCTGATCCCCGAGTGGAACGACCTGATGTGGCGGGGCGAGAACCGCGCAGCGGTGGAGCGCCTGCACGCCACCAACAACTTCCCCGAGTTCACCGGCAAGCTCTGCCCGGCCCCGTGCGAGGCCTCCTGCGTTCTCGGCATCAACCAGCCGGCCGTCACCATCAAGCAGGTGGAGGCGGCGATCGCGGAAGACGCGTTCACCAACGGCTGGCTCGAGCCGCACCCGCCGCAGCGCCTCACCGGCAAGACCGTCGCGGTGGTCGGCTCCGGGCCCGCCGGGCTCGCCGCCGCCCAGCAGCTGACGCGCGCGGGGCACACCGTCGCCGTCTACGAGCGGGACGACCGCATCGGCGGACTGCTCCGCTACGGCATCCCCGAGTTCAAGATGGAGAAGCGGATCCTCGACACGCGGCTGAACCAGATGCTCGCCGAGGGCACCCGGTTCCGCGCGGGCGTCGAGATCGGCAAGGACCTCGCCTGGGACGACCTCCGCGCGCGCTACGACGCCGTAGTGGTCGCCACCGGCGCCACCGTGCCCCGGGACCTCCCGATCCCCGGCCGGGACCTCGACGGCGTGCACTTCGCCATGGAGTACCTGGTCCAGGCGAACCGCGCCGTCGCGGGCGACCAGGTGCCCGGCCAGATCACTGCGGAGGACAAGCACGTCGTCGTGCTCGGCGGCGGCGACACCGGTGCCGATTGCCTCGGCACCGCGCACCGGCAGGGTGCCGCCTCCGTCACCACTCTCGCGATCGGCAAGCAGCCGCCGCACGAGCGCACCGACAACCAGCCGTGGCCGATGTTCCCGTCGCTCTTCGAGGTGCAGAGCGCCCACGAGGAGGGTGGCGAGCGGATGTACCTCGCCTCCACCGTCGAGTTCCTCTCCGACGGCGAGGGCAACGTCCGCGCCCTCCGCGTCGCCGAGACCGAGTACCTCGACGGCCGCCGCGTGCCCAAGGCCGGCACCGAGCGCGAGATCCCCGCCGACCTCGTCCTGCTCTCGCTCGGGTTCACCGGCCCCGAGAGCCGGGAGCTCGGCGACCAGCTGCAGGTGCCGTTCGACGGCAGGGGTAACGTGGAACGCGGCGGCGACTACCAGACCAGCATCCCCGGCGTGTTCGTCGCCGGTGACGCGGGCCGGGGGCAGTCGCTGATCGTGTGGGCCATCGCGGAAGGCCGCGCGGCCGCCTCGGCGGTCGACGCGTACCTCGAGGGGGAGACGGAGCTCCCGTTCCCCGTCCGGCCCACCGACCGCGCACTCGCGGTCTGACGTGAACACTTTCCTTCGGAGGACCCCCCACGCATGAGACGCGCGAAGATCGTCGCAACCCTTGGACCCGCAACCTCGAGCTATGAGCAGATCCGCGCCATCATCGACGCGGGGGTGGATGTCGCCCGCCTGAACCTCAGCCACGGCGACTACACCGTCCACGAGGCCGTCTACGCGAACGTGCGGAAGGCTGCGGCGGACAGCGGGCGGGCGGTCGGCGTGCTCGTCGATCTGCAGGGGCCGAAGATCCGCCTCGGCCGGTTCGCCAACGGGCCGCACGAGCTCGCCGAGGGCGACATCTTCAAGATCACCACGGACGAGGTGGTGGGCACCAAGGAGCTCGTCGGCACGACGTTCAAGGGCCTCCCCAACGACGTGCAGCCCGGCGACTCCCTGCTCATCGACGACGGCAAGGTTCGCGTCGAGGTGCAGGAGACCGACGGAACGACCGTCACGACCAAGGTCGTCGTCGCCGGCCCCGTGTCCAACAACAAGGGCATCAACCTTCCCGGCGTCGCCGTCAACGTGCCCGCACTCAGCGAGAAGGACGAGGCGGACCTCCGCTGGGCTCTCGCCATCGGCGCGGATCTGATCGCGCTGTCCTTCGTCCGGAACGCCGAGGACGTGCGCCGCGTGCACGAGATCATGGACGAGGAAGGCCGGCGGGTGCCGGTCATCGCCAAGATCGAGAAGCCGCAGGCCGTCGACGCGCTCGAGGGCATCATCGACGCGTTCGACGCCATCATGGTGGCCCGGGGCGACCTGGGCGTCGAGCTCCCGCTGGAAGCCGTTCCGATAGTGCAGAAGCGCGCCGTCGAACTGGCCCGCCGGATGGCGAAGCCCGTCATCGTGGCCACCCAGATGCTCGAGTCGATGATCCACAGCCCGGTGCCCACGCGCGCCGAGACCTCGGATGTCGCGAACGCCGTCCTGGACGGCGCTGACGCGGTCATGCTGTCCGGCGAGACCAGCGTCGGCGAGTATCCGGTGATCACGGTGCAGACCATGGCGCGGATCGTGGCCTCGACCGAGGACCACGGGCTCGACCGCATCCCGCCGCTCGGCACGAAGCCGCGCACCCAGGGCGGCGCCATGACCCTCGCCGCGGCGGAGATCGCCGACTTCGTCGAGGCCAAGTACCTCTGCGTGTTCACCGAGTCCGGCGACTCCGCGCGCCGCATGTCCCGCCTGCGCTCGTCGATCCCGATGAAGGCATTCACGCCCGAGAAGGGCATCCGCGACAGGATGGCGCTCACCTGGGGCATCGAGTCGTTCCTCGTGGACCGGGTGACCCACACCGACATGATGTACCACCAGGTCGACGAGGTCCTCCTCCGCGAAAAGCTCGCCGAGATCGGCGACCGCGTCGTCGTCATCTCCGGTTCCCCTCCCGGCATCACCGGCTCCACCAACGACGTCCGGGTGCACCGCATCGGTGATGCGCTGGAAGGTGTCGCGCCGGTCTGGGCAGCCAAGTAGCGGCCATGCTCCCGCAGCTCGCGGCGACGCCCCTGGCCGGCCGCGACACCGCGCCGCCGCTCCTCGTGCTGCCGAGCCTGGGCGGGACGCACGAGGACTGGCGGCAGGCCGCGCGACACCTCGCCGAGCGCTGGCGGGTATACGGCGTGGACCTGCCGGGCCACGGCGCATCGCCGGTGGCGGAGCGGCCGTTCCGCATCGTCGACCTCGCGGCCGCGGTCCTCGCCGTCGCGGAAGGACTGGGCATCGACAGGCTCCGCGTCGCCGGGGTGTCGCTCGGCGGGGCAGTCGTCCAGGAGCTCGCGCTCACCGCCCCGGAGCGGATCGAGTTCGTCGGCGTCGTCGCCTC
>DATCMN010000339.1:0-3431 GCA_036563405.1 Naasia sp.
CGGACGGCATGATGCCCGCACGGGTGATCGCCGCGACGGCGTCGCCCGCCGCGGTCAGCGACGGGAACGAGCCGACGACCGCGCGCTCCTGTCGCCCGCCGACGGGCAGCAGCTTGACCGTGACGTCGACGATCACGCCGAGAGTCCCCTCGGAGCCGACCATCAGCGCCGTCAAGTCGTAGCCGACGACCCCCTTGGCGGTGGTCCTGCCGAGGCGGACGATCTCGCCATCGGCGAGGACGACGGTCATGCCGATCACGTAGTCGCGGGTCACGCCGTACTTCACGCAGCAGATGCCGCCCGCGTTGGTCGCGGCGTTGCCGCCGATCGTCGAGATCCGGTAGCTGGCGGGGTCGGGCGGGTACCAGAGCCCGTGCTCCGCCGCGGCCGCCCGCAGGGAGTCGTTGAGGACCCCCGCCTGCGCCACCGCGTAGCGCTCGTCGGCGTTGATCTCGACGATGGCCGTCATGCGCTCGAGCGACAGCACGATGCAGTCCGCTACCGCGTTGGCGCCGCCGGAGAGGCCGGTCCCCGCGCCACGAGGCACGACCCGGGTGCCGGTGGCTGCCGCCAGACGGACCGCGGCCGCGACCTCCTGGACCGTCTCCGGCAGCACGACGGCGAGCGGCGGCTCGTACGGCGCCCATTCCGCCTCGTCGTGGCTGTACGCATCGAGGCTGGCGGCATCGGAGAGGACCCGTCCGTCCGGCAGTGCTCCGAGCAGCCGATCGAGGATCGAGCTTCCGCGGGTCAGGGTCACCGTCGTCCTTCCGGTCGCGCCGAGCGCCGGCGTCGCACTCCCGCCGAGCCTAGATGAGGCCGCGGAGCAGGTCTTCGGGGCTGCGGCCCTCGAGGCGCGCGCGCTGCACGAGGCGCAGGTACTCCTCCTCGGTGAGCAGCAGACTCACCTCGTGCGGCGTCGGCTCGTCGAGCTCGAACAGGGACGTCGCGGTGGGGCGGGCCGTCGAGGAGCGGGTCGCGGGAGCCGGCGCGGCGGGCGAGGTGCGGGCGGACGTCGCCGGGAGGGCCACGGCTCCCCCACCGAACCCGGGTCCGGTCGGCACAGTGGATCCCTGCTGGTAGGCGGTGGCCGCAGCACGAGCCCGCGAGTCGGCGGCCTCGTTGAGGACGTGCCCGACGTGCCCCTTCACCCACTCGAAGGTGTACCGGCGGCCGGTGATCGCCTCGTCGAGCTCCTGCAGCAGGTCGACGTTGAGCACGGGCTTGCCGTCGGCCTTCCGCCAGCCTTTCGCCTTCCAGCCGCGCATCCACTTGGTCACCGAGTTGATGACGTACTGGCTGTCGCACAGGACGTGCAGGTCATCGCCGGTGTGGGCGGTGGCCCGGAACAGCTCGAGGACGGCCTTCAGCTCGCCCATGTTGTTGGTGCCGTGCTTCCAGCCGCCGGCCGCCCAGCGGTCGTCGTCGATGTACCAGGCCCAGCCGGCGGGGCCGGGGTTTCCGAGAGCGGATCCGTCGGCTGCAGCGGTGATGGTCACCGAACCATCGTAGGGAGGCGGGTTCCCGGTGCCCGCCGACACGGCGGCGAGGAGGGCCCGGCGAGGCAGCGCCCAGTCGCTAGCGGCGGGCCGATCCACGCCCGGAGAGCAGGTCGAGCACACGCTCGGGTGCAGCGAGGAGCGAGCGGCTGCCCGGCTCGCGGATCGACCTCCTGAGCAGCACCTCGGCACCGGCCACGCTTCTGCGCCAGTAGCCGCCGTGGTGGTGACGGGTGATCGGCGAGCGCACCTTCTGTCCTTCCCTCAGCGTGACCACGAGGTTCCCGTGCGGCGCTTCGTCCCCGTACGCCGGGTCGACGAGGAACGCGCCGGCCACGGTGAGCGCCAGCGTCGTCGCGGCTCCCGGCCAGCGGAACCGAGTCGTCGGCACGGCGAGCTCCGCATCCGCGATGTCGTCCCAGGCGATCGGCCGCCGTTCGCCGCGCCACTCGACGAGCACCAGTTCCTCGGGCGTGAGCACCGCGTGGGAACCGCTGCTGTCCCCGAGCACGAGTGCGCCGCCGCTCACCTCGAGCGGACCGAACCGCCGCCCCAGGCGGGACGGCGGCCACGCATCGCTCATCCGGCGGTCTCCCCCTCGTCCCAGCCGTCGCGCTGCGTGAGCAGCCTCGCCCGCTCCTCGAGGTAGGGGCGGAGCGGCACATGGCTCCGGCCGGGCGCCCAGCGGACCAGGAGCCGGTCCCCGTCGAGCAGCAGGGGGCCGGATCCGGCACGCAGGCTGTCCTCGTCGAGGGCCAGCTCGTCCGCGTCGAGGTTCACCGACTCGCCCTCGGGGAAGCCGCCCTGCAGGGCGAGCCGGCGCAGGTTCCGCCGGTGCTCCCCCGACACCGACTGGTAGTTGGGGTGACGCGGCTCCACCGCTCGGGTCGCCACCGCGGCCTCGTACAGGCGCCCCTCCGCGTCGAGCAGCAGCACGCCGAGGCGCCAGACGCGGCCGGCGGGTCGAAGGACGACGCCGCCGCCGAGGCCGAAGAGGCCGCGCTTCCTCTCGAGCCGGCCGAGCGCCTCGTCACGGCCCCGGTGCTCGAGAAGCCACGCGACGGTGGCCCGCAGGAGCTCGGCGAGCGACGGCTCTACGTCGGCCATCAGCCCTCCGCCGTCATGTGCGGGCGAGGAAGGCGAGCGCCGCCTCCCGGAAGTCGCGGGAGGTCGGGGCGTTGAAGTGGTTCCGGCCGGGGATCTCGAAGAAGTCCCCTGCGGGTGCTGCGGCGGCGAGTTCCCTCGATGCCTCGAGGATGCGATCCTCGCTGCCCGTCGCGAAGAGCAGCGGCTGCCGTGGCGGATCCGCGGGGTCGGGCTGCGCGCCACCCCGCATCCCCTCGACGAGCGCGACGAGCGCGACGAGGTCGTTGCCGCGGACGCCGGCGGCCATGTCGAGGTAGGCGCGGGTCAGCCGGTCGGTCACCGGGGTGCCGTCGGCGAGGAAGGCCTTCGCCTCGGGAACCTGGAAGCGGGTGAGGGGGTCGCCGTCCGGGATCCCGCCGAGGACGGCGCGCCGGATCTGGACGGGGAGCTCGAGCGACGCGTGCCAGCCCACACGCGCGCCCAGCGAGTAGCCGACGAAGGTCACCTCGTCGAGGAGGTAGGTGTCGATCACCGCGCGGACGTCGGCGACGAGAGCCGGCATCGTGTACGCGGCGGGATCGTGTGGCTTGGAGCTCGCGCCGTGGCCGCGCTGGTCGAGCGCGACGACCCGGTAGCCGGCACGCCCCAGCTCGCGGATCCAGCCGGTCCGGAGCCAGTTGCCGATCGAGGAGGAGGCGAAGCCGTGCACGGCGAGCACCACAGGGGCGTCCGGGTCGTCGCCGAACTCGTAGGTGGCGATCGACTGGCCGTCCGCGGTCAGGACCGCCCGCGGAGCCGGGGCGTCGGGCAGGAGGCTCACCAGAGCATCCTCCCCGATCGCGGCGG
>DATCMN010000388.1:0-8418 GCA_036563405.1 Naasia sp.
GCGTCCCGGGGAGGGGATGCCGGTCAGCGCGCGGACGAGCGCGCGCGGCGGAGGAGCAGCAGAGCGGCGCCCGCCGCGGCTATCGGCAGGAACCGGGTGAACCTTGGGCGCCGCCAGCCGCCGCTGATCGCGTTCAGCTCCGGCTGCGGCGCGAAGACGTTGCCCGGTGACGGCTCGACGTCGCCGCCGCGGAGCGCCATCGCGTCCATGGCCGGACGGACAGCGCGCGAGTACACGCCGGGGGCGAGGTCGCGGAACGGCACGAGGAGGCCCTGGCTGCGGCCGACCTTCACCGCCCGCTTCGGGTGCACGGTGATGCGCTCGATCGCCGCCGCCACGCGCGTCGGGGAGGTGATCGGCGGCAGCGGGTGCACCCGCTGGCCGGTGTAGTTGGCGGACTGCTGGTAGATGGGGGTGTCTATCGTCGCCGGCAGCACCGCACTCACCTCGATGCCGTCGCGGCGCACCTCCTCGCGGAGGGTGTCCGAGAAGCCGAGCAGGCCGTGCTTGGCGGTGATGTAGCCGGACGCGTACGGCGACGTGACGCGCGAGTAGATGGACGCCAGGAACACGATGCGCCCGATCGGGTGCCGCGGGGACGGCTTCCGCCCGGATGAGCCGCCCAGCGACCTGAAGACGGGGAGGACAGCTCGTGCGCTGTGGACCTGGCCCATCAGGTTGGTCTCCAGCTGCTGCCGGAACACCTCCGACGGGGTGTCCTCGAAGCTGCCGTAGGAGAAGACCGAGGCGACGCCGATCCAGACGTCGATGCGCCCGAAGCGCTCGACGGCCGCATCCACGAGGGCCTGCACCTGCGTCTCGTCGCTCACGTCGGTGGGCTGCACGAGGACGTCCGCGCCTCGGCTGCGGCACTCCTCGGCGACCTCCTCGAGGCTCTCCCGGCTGCGGGCGGCGAGCACCAGGCTGCCGCGATGGCGGGCGAAGCGGAGCGCCGTGGCCCGGCCGATGCCGCTGGAGGCGCCGACGATCACCACGACCCCGCGGCGGGGGTCCCGTGTCCTCGCCACGGCTACTGGTACGCCTCGCGCTGGGTGTCCTCGTCGGCCACCCGCACGCCGTGCTTGTACGCGAGGTTGCCGCCGAGGTAGCCGGACGCGCCGACGAGGGCCATGCCGAGGAGGCTGAGGATGAATGCAGGGAAGTTCGGCTCCTCCGCCCCGACCGTGATGCGGACGAGCAGGCTGCCGAGCATCACGGCCGTGGCTGCGATGTTGAGCACCATGTGCGTGGTGGCGACCTTGTGGACCTTGGTGCCTGCGGTGAGCCGCCCGTAGTCCATGAACCCGAAGATCATCGCGAAGAGGGCGCCGATCACGCCGATGCCGACCAGCCAGGTCGCGCCGAGTGCGTACGCCTCCTCGTTGGTGATGAACGCGAGGGCGTCGAACACGAGCGAGGCCGTCCACGAGCCGATCGGCAGCGTGATGACGACGGCGTGCATCGGGTGCCCGTACGGCCCTGCGATCACACTCGCCGGGCGCTTCGCCCGCCGCAGTGCAGCTTCGGTGTCCATGACATCCCCTTCCAGGCGTCTCCGCTCAAGATAGGAAGTGAGCCCCCCTCCAGCCACGGGTTGCGGTCCACCCCCGCAGGGCGTAGGCGCTTCCGCCCCCGTCCGGCCTACGCTGTCCGCGACGAGGGGAGCAGCAGATGGCGCAGGCGCTGCGGGCGGCGGTGGTCCAGTTCGAGCCGGTGCCCGACGATCGGGACGCGAACCTGCGGCTCGTGGACCGGCTGGCTCGGCAGGCGGCGGCACAGGGCGCCCGGATGATCGCATTCCCGGAGATGTGCACGCTCGGCTACTGGCACCTGACGAAGCAGAGCGCGGACCGGCTGCACTCGCTTGCGGAGTCCGCTGACGGCCCCTCGGTGCAGGCGGCGGCGTCGCTCGCGGCGGAATTGGACGCCGGCATCGGGGTGGGCATCCTCGAGGAGGACCGCGCCGGCCGGCTCTACAACTCCTACGCCGTCGCGCTGCCGGACGGCGGCGTGCACGTGCACCGGAAGCTGCACGCCTTCGAGCACGAGGCCATCTCGAGCGGGAGCGACTTCACCGTCTTCGACACTCCGTGGGGTGTGCGCGCCGGCATCCTCATCTGCTGGGACAACAACCTGGTGGAGAACGTGCGCGCGACGGCTCTGCTCGGCGCGACCGTGCTCATCGCGCCGCATCAGACGGGCGGCACGAACTCCCGCAGCCCGCACGGCATGAAGCCCATCCCGGCCGAGCTGTGGGAGCGCCGGCGAGAGGACCCGCAGGCGATCGAGGCCGCGCTGCGCGGCCCGAACGGCCGGGAGTGGCTGCTCCGCTGGCTGCCCGCGCGTGCCCACGACAACGGGCTGTTCGTGCTGTTCAGCAACGGCATCGGCCGCGACGACGACGAGATCCGCACCGGGAACGCCATGATCCTCGACCCGTACGGCCGGATCGTGGCGGAGACCTGGGCGGCCGACGACGCCGTGGTGGTCGCGGACCTCGACCTCGACCTCGTGCCGCTGTCCACCGGCCGGCGCTGGATCCGGGGTCGCCGCCCGGAGCTGTACGGCATCCTCACCGAGAGCTCGGGAGACGAGCTCGACCCGCGGGCCGCGCGCTTCAGCTCCGAGCCGGTGCGGCTGCCCTAGCGGCCGTCAGCCGGAGTAGTCGCGCGCCGACCAGGCGGAGGGCCGCATCACGAATGCGACGAGCCCGCTGCGCTGGGAGAAGCCGCCGCCGGTGTACTTGCGGGAGAGTCGGTCGACCACCTCCATCGCCCGGTCCCCGTCGATCCGCTCGATCACCTTCCCGCGCACCGACGCCATGTCGAGAGGCTGCGCCGGGGCGGTCATCGACAGCGCGACGCGGGGGTCCCGCGCGACGTTGCGGGCGTTCAACGAGGCCTCCTCCGCGAAGAAGACGACGTCCCGCCCCTCGAGGTCCACCCATACCGGGGTGACGCGCGGGCTGCCGTCCTGCTGAAGGGTGGCGAGGTGCGCTACGGCGCCCCCCGAGAAGTGTCGAGCGACGTCCGCCCAGTCGTCCATGTGCGCCTCCGGACGCGATCGCAGAGCGGGCCGCGCCGGCGCCGCCTCCGCCGATCCCAACGCGCCCGCCGAGCGGGCTGTTCCCGGGGACCGGCATCCGCACGGTCGGCGACGTCAGGGCACGAGCTCCAGCTCGCCGGTCCTGTCGGTGCGGCCGAGCACGTCGTCGAGCGGCCGGAAGCGGATGCCCGCCGCCCGGAGGCGCTCCACGTGCCGCTCCAGGCGGAGCAGGAACCCGGCGTAGTCGTGCCCGCCACGGCGGGGCGCCGGCTGACGCCAGACGGCCTCCGCGAAGGCGCACAGCCGCGGGAAGGTCATGTACTCGGCGTGTGCGGCCGTCGGCACGTACTCGGTCCACAGGTTCGCCTGCGCACCGACCACGCGGCCGCGTCGGCTGCGCAGCCAGGACCACGAGCGGAGCCACGAGAAGCCGCGGAGCTCGGCGGGCACCGGCTCGAAGGCGTGCACCTGCTCCAGCGTCACGGGGGAGTCGGGGAAGGTGATCGGCTCGCCCGGATCCAGCGACTGCCGGTGGTCGAGGTAGACGGTCTCGCTGGGCGTCATCACGACGTCGTAGCCGGCGCGGACAGCGGCGACGCCGTGCGCGGTGCTCCGCCACGCCATCACCAGTGTGTCGAGCGGGGCGCCGCCCGCGACGACCTCGTCCCAGGCGACGAGGCGGCGGCCGCGGCTGCGCACTGTCGCTTCGACGCGTGCGGTGAACCAGCCCTGCAGGGCCTCCTCGTCGGGCAGTCCCAGCTCGGCCTTCTTCCGCTGGACGGAGGCGGACGCGCGCCACTCCCGCTTCGGCGCCTCGTCTCCGCCGCCGTGCACCCAGGCGCCGGGGAAGATGTCCATCACCTCCGTGAGCACCGCGTCGACGAAGGCGAGGGTCTCGTCCTCGAGGTTGAGGATCGTCGTGCTGATGCCCCAGCGGGTGCGCACCTCCGGGGCCGGCCCGTTTCCGAACTGCGGGTAGGCGGCGATCGCCGCGGTGGCGTGCCCGGGGAAGTCGACCTCGGGGACCACCCGCACGTGCCGCTCCGCGGCGTAGGCGACGAGGTGCTCGAGCTCCTGCCGGGTGTACGCGCCGCCGTGCGGGGTGCCGTCCCGCTCGAGGTCGTCCCCCTCGTGGTCGAAGCCGACCGGCGACTCGCTCCGCCACGCGCCCGCCTCGGTGAGCCGGGGGTAGCCGGGGATCGGGATCCGCCAGCCCTGGTCGTCGGTGAGGTGGAGGTGCAGGACGTTGAGCTTGTGCGCGGCGAGCTGGTCGACGATCCGCAGCAGGAACGAGGCGGGCTGGAAGTGGCGGGCGACGTCGAGCATGAAGCCCCGCCACGGGTGCGCGGGCTCGTCCTCGATGCGCAGGGTGGGCAACGCCACCGGCCCGGTGGCGGCGAGGGCGTCCTCCAGGGAACACTGCGCGCGCGCCGTCGCCCATGGCGGCAGCAGCTGGAGCAGGGTCTGCACCCCGTAGAAGACGCCGGCCTCGCCGCCGCCGCGGATCTCGACTCCGTCGTCCCGGATGTCGAGCAGGTAGCCCTCGGGCGGCAGCGACGGGTCGACCCTGCGGTGGACCTGTCCGGGCCCGGAGAGGCGCATGCGCCCGCCGCGGACCTCCGTCCGGCGCGGGACGGGGATCAGTGGCAGCTCCGCCATGACGACCTCCAGGGCCCTCCCGCTAAGGGTGCCGGAGAAGCAGCAGCGCGCGCCGTGCCGGGGGAGTGCGGGCGGATTTCCCGGTCAGTGCGCTGCGGCGTCGAGCAGCCGGACGACCTCGTCGTCGGAGGTGGGCTCGAACGAGCCGTAGAACTGCCCGACGGCGGAGAAGGTCTCCGGCGTCAGCACCGCGACGAGTTCATCCGCGCTCTCGCCCAGCGTGTCGGCCCAGTCGGCGGGCGCCACAGGCGTGGCGAGCACCGTCTCATGGGCTCCCAGCAGGCGCGCGACGGCGCAGGCGGCCGCGGCTGTCGCGCCCGTGGCGACGCCGTCGTCCACGACGACGGCGGTGCGGTCGGTGAGCGGCATCAGGGGGCGGCCCCGCCGGTAGCAGCGCGCGCGGCGGTCCAGCTCCTGGCGCTCCGCCGCCTCGATCGCGGCCAGCTCCTCGGGGGCGACATGCAGGGCGGCGACGACGGCGTCGTGCAGGACGCGGACGCCCTCCTCGCCGATGGCGCCCATGGCGTACTCGCGGTTGACCGGGGCGCCCAGCTTGCGCACGAGCAGCACGTCGAGGGGCGCGTGCAGCGCGTCGGCGACCTGCGCGGCCACCGGTACGCCTCCGCGCGGCAGGCCCAGGATGACGGGGTCGCGCAGGTGCAGGACGCGCACCGCTGCGGCGAGCTGCCTGCCGGCGTCCTCGCGGTCGCGGAACATCCCGCCTCCCCTCCCGGCCCACGCTAGGCCGGGCCGGGGGAGAGGGGAAGGGGTCGCATCGGCCGCCCGTCCGTATCTAGCCTCGCAGTGTGACCGGGCGCGCATTCATCGGGACCTCCGGGTGGAGGTATGCGGGCTGGCGCGGCGACTTCTACCCGAAGGGGCTCGTGCAGCGGCGGGAGCTGGAGTACGCGGCGGAGCGGTTCGACTCCGTGGAGATCAACGGGTCCTTCTACTCCCTGCAGCGGCCCACCAGCTTCCGTGCGTGGGCGGAGCAGACGCCCGCGGACTTCGTCTTCGCGGTCAAGGGCGGCAGGTACATCACGCACATGCTGAGGCTGCAGAACGCGGACGCCGCGCTCGGCAACTTCTTCGCCTCGGGTGTCCTCGCGCTGGGCAGGCGGCTGGGTCCCGTCCTCTGGCAGCTGCCCGCACGGGACGTCTTCGACGCGGCCCGGGTCGAGGACTTCCTCGCCCGCCTGCCCCGCACAACGGGACAGGCGGCGGCCGTCGCCCGCGGCCACGACGCGAAGCTGAAGGTCGAGCCGGTGCTCGACGCCGAGGAGGACCTGCCCATCCGGCACGCCCTCGAATTCCGGCACGTCAGCTGGGCCACCGACGAGGCGGCGGAGCTCCTCGACCGCCACGGCGTCTCGTCCGTCATCTCGGATGGGGCAGGACAGTGGCCGATGATCCGGCGGGTGACCGGCGACCACGTGTACGTGCGACTGCACGGCGACACCGAGCTGTACTTCAGCGGCTACTCCGACGCGTCGCTCGAGGCGTGGGCGGATGAGCTGCGCGGCTACCTGGACGGCACCGGCTGCCCCGACGGTGCGCCGCGCGACGTGTACGTCTACTTCGACAACGACGCCCGCGGGTTCGCGCCATGGGATGCGATGACGCTCCGCCGCATGCTCGCCGACAGCACCGCGCGGCCCTTCTACACCCCCAGCGCCTGACGTCAGCGCCGTGAGTCGGCACTTTCGGCTGCCATCTCGGTGAGATGACAGCCGGAACTGCCGACTCGCGGCCACGGCAGGCAGGACTCCCGCCTCGGCCGATTGCCGCTCGGGCAGGATGGGGCGGTGCTCGCCATCGTCCTCGCCAGCCTGCTGTGGGGCACGACGGGCACGGCGGCGAGCTTCCTGCCTCCGGCGGTCAGCCCTCTGGCGACGGGCGCGGCCACGATGGGAATCGGCGGGGCCCTGCTGTTCCTCGTCTCCGCTCGCAGATCAGTGGCGGTGCTCCGCGATCCGGGCGCCCGGAGGTGGGTGCTGATCGGCGCCGTCGGCGTGGTCGCCTACCCGCTGGCCTTCTACGCCTCCATGGACGCCGCCGGGGTCGCGATCGGCAACGTGGTGAGCCTGGGCTCGGCGCCCGTGTTCGCGGCGCTCCTCGAATACGCCATCGACCGCACCCGGCTGAGCCCGCGGTGGGTCGCCGCCACAGTCCTCGCGGTCGCCGGCGTCGCGCTCCTCGGCACCAGCGGTGCCTCTGCGCCCGGTCGCGACGGCGATACGGGGTTCGGCGTCGCGCTCGGTCTCGGCGCCGGGCTGAGCTACGCGCTGTACACCTGCGCGTCGGAGCGGGCCCTCCGCCGGCACTCCTCGTCGTCCAGCGTCATGGGGGCCATGTTCGGGGTGGGGGCGGTGCCGCTGCTCGCGATCCTCGCGCTCCTGGGCGCTCCCCTCCTCGCCTCGCCCGTCAGCGTCGGGATCGTCGCCTACCTCGCGATCGGCCCGATGTTCCTCGCCTACCTGCTGTTCGGCGCCGGGCTGCGCACGGCGGGAGCCAGCGCGGCGACGACGATCACTCTTCTGGAGCCGGTCGTCGCCACGCTGCTCGCGGTGCTGGTGGTGGGGGAGCGCCTGGATGCGCCCGCCTGGATCGGTCTCGCGGCGATCCTCGGCGGCATCGTCGTGCTCCTTCTCGGGAGAAGACGTCAACGTTCAACCTGAGGATCAGTATCATTCAGCCATGTCCGACGCGCCCGAGCTTCCCGGACCCGCGTCGTTCGCCGACCCGGGATCAGGTGAGGGCACTCACGACGACGACGAGCTCGCCGCCGCCATCGCGGCCCAGCTCGAGCAGTACACACCCACCGGCTCGATAGCCGTCATCCGCCCTGCCGCGGATGCCCGGCGCACGGGACGACGCTCCGCCGAGCCGCCACGCACGTCGCCCGCCCCCGCTTCGCCCGGCACTTCGGCTTCGCCCGCCCCCCAGCCGGCCGCCGCGCCCGCCGAAGCGACTTCTGCTCCGCCGGCCCCGGCTCCCGCACCGCAGCCGGCGCAGGCGCCGGTCGCATCCGCTGCCGAGCCTCCGGTCATCGCCCCGCCACGCCGTCCCGAGCAGCCGCGGCCCGCGGCGACGGGCGCCCATCGCCGCGCCGAACCGGTCGTGCGGCGGCCGTACACCGGACCGATTCCGGTGCAGACGGGGCAGGTGCCCACGACGACCGGTCCCGTCCGCCCGCTCACCGGGCCCGTGCGCCTGCCGGGTGGCGCGGGCCGGGACTCGACGGGGCCCGACGCCGTCGCCCCGGCCGCCCCGGCGCGACAGGCGCCTGAGCCGGCGTCGCGCTCGGGCGCGCCCGTTCCCGACGCCGCCGGTGCAGGAGCGCCGGAGCGCGCGGATCACGGTCGGCGGAGCACCTTCCGCACCGGCGAGGTGCCGGTCGAGCGCCCGCGCCGGCCGGAGCAGCCGCTCGTCGCCGAGCCGGCACCCGCGCCGGCCTCCCCGCCCTCCCCGGAACCGGCCCCCCAGCAGGCCCAGCCAACCCCGCAACCGGCACGCCAGCCGTCCGCTGAACCGGCCCAGCCGTCCCCGGAACCGGCACGCGAGCCGCGCTTCGCGTCGCCGGTGCCGCACTTCGCGCCGCAGTCGGAGCCAGAGCCCGCTGCATCCCCGCCCCCCGTCGCCGCGCCGCTCGCGGATCCGGCCGCCGACCTCGGCGGCGAGGACTCCCTCTCCCAGCTGCAGGCGCTGCAGGCT
>DATCMN010000389.1:0-3170 GCA_036563405.1 Naasia sp.
CTAACGCCCCGTGGCCGGGGCGGCGGGGCGCTCAGGAGGCGGCGAGAGTGTCCGCGTCCCGGTCGACACCGGACAGGATCTCGTCCGCGCGGCGGCAGGAGTCGGGGCTGGCAGCGTCGACCACCCGCTGGGAGGCGGCGGCGAGGACGATCTTCTCCTCGTCGGTGAGGAGGTCGAAGAACAGCCGACGGAGCTCGGTGGCATTGCCGCGGGACGCCTTGAGCACCGCCCGGCGGCCGTCCGCGGTGAGCGTGATCCAGCTGCCGCGCAGGTCGGTGGGGCACTCCCTGCGCTCCACGAGGCCGCGGGCGGCCATGCGCGTGACCTGATGCGAGACGCGGCTCTTCTCCCAGCCGAGCAGCTCGGCGAGGTCGCGGGCGCGCAGCTGGTTCTCGGGGGTGCGGAACAGCGGGAGGAGGATCTCGAAGTCCGGCCCGGAGATGCCGGCGTCGGCTTGCAGGCGCTGCTCGAGGGCACGGTCCAGCTGGCGGCGCATCATCACGAAGCCGCGCCACAGCTCCCAGTCGCCGTCGCCGATATCGCTGACCTCGCTCACGTCGCCGACACTACCAGCGCGAGGTTGACGTGTCACCTATTCGTGCATAATGGATGACGCGTCATCGAAACCGGCGCCATCAATCGAATTCAGGAGAACAGTGTCCGATCTGAAGATCGCCGTCATCCTCGGCAGCACCCGTCCCGGCCGGAACGGCGAAGCCGTCGCGAAGTGGGTCATGGACAAGGCCGAGGGGCGCACCGGCGCCACCTACGAGCTCGTCGACCTCGCCGACTTCCCGCTGCCCCACCTCGACGAGGCCGTGCCGCCGTCGATGGGGATGTACGCCGGAGAGCACACGAAGGCCTGGGCGGAGAAGATCGCCGCGTTCGACGGGTACATCTTCGTCACCCCCGAGTACAACCACTCCACCTCGGGCGTGCTCAAGAACGCCATCGACTACCTGTACAAGGAGTGGAACAACAAGGCCGCGGCGTTCGTGGCGTACGGCACCGTCGGCGGCGCGCGCGCCATCGAGCACCTCCGCGGCATCGCCTCCGAGCTGCAGCTGGCGCACGTCCGCCAGACGCTCACCTTCTCGCTGCTCACCGAGTTCGAGAACTTCTCGGTGTTCAAGCCGGGCGACTACCAGAACGCCGGAGCCATCACGATGCTCGACCAGCTCGAGACCTGGGCCGCGGCCATGAAGACAGTTCGGGCGTAGGCACCCGGCAGTGACGGGGCCGGGGCGCGAGCGTCCCGGCCCCGTCTCCATCTCCGCCCCGCCCGCTCCCGGCGCGCGGTCACGGTCACGGTCACGGTCGCCGAGCCTCGTGCTCCTCCGCGGCGACGGCCGTCCGGCGGCGGGCCCGGACCTTGGCGCGCCGGGTGCGGCCGAGCGGACCGGACTTCGGCATGGCACCCGTTCTGCCGCCGAGGTACCAGCCGGCCAGTTCCAGCGCGATCAGCAGGTATTGGCCGAGGAAGGCGGCGGCGGCCACCGGCAGGAAGATCACTCCTGCGGAAGCGAAGATCGCCACGGGCGCCGCATCCCGTCGCCAGAGCAGCACGGACGCGGCAGACGCCGGGAGGAGGGCAAGACCAGGCCACCCGAAGACGCCGAGGGCGCCGAGCCAGACGGCGGCGATGACGAGGACCGTGTGCACGGCCATCAGGATCGTCTGCCACTTCCGCGGGCCCCAGTAGCGCTCGAAGGAGACGGCGGCCCACAGGATCGCCGTGCGCAGCGGCGTCGTGCCGATCTCGCGCAGCGCCACCCGGAAGAGCCGGTCGGCCTCCCGGCGCTGCTCGATCCACACCCGCTTGTCCGGGTTGAGCGCCTCCCACCACAGCTGATCGTGCAGGAGCGCCGGCGCCGTGTGCCGACCGTGGCTCGCTATCAGCCCCCACAGGAACGGCGGCACGGATGCCAGGTCGGTGGCGTTCGAGCCTTTGGCCGGCCGGCTCTCGTCGTGCGCCCGGACCGTGATGCGCTCGGATTCGGGGCGGCCCGCCTCGAGGTAGGTGAACGGCCGGGTCAGCTGGAAGGTGCCGGGGGCACGCTGCACCAGGGAGATCCTGTCGAGTCGCGTGCCCTGCAGTGTCGCGAAAGGCACTTCAGCACTCCCCGCCGGCGGCCATGATCCGAGCCTACGCGCCACGCGGGGGCGCCCGGATTGGGGCGTCGGGGGGTATTGCCGCCCTCCCCCGGAGGAGAGAGTCTGGAAACCTCGAAGGAACCCACCGGGTCAGGATCGTGTCGGAGGCAGCGCCCCGCCATCTGGACCGGTGGGTTCTTTTTTTCTGCGCTGATCAGGCTGATCGGTCGGGCCCGCCGGTCCGCGGCTCCGAGGCCACCGGAGAGCTCCGGACACGGCGAGACCCGACCCCCTCCATGAGGAGGCCGGGCATCCGGGGGCTCGGGTCAGGAGACGCCGAGCAGGTCGATCACGAAGATCAGGGTCTTGCCGCTCAGCCGGTGGCCGCCGCCGGCGGGGCCGTAGGCGAGTGACGGGGGCACGACCAGCTTGCGGCGACCGCCGACCTTCATGCCGGGGATGCCCTGCTGCCAGCCGGCGATGAGGTTCGACAGGGGGAAGTTGATGCTCTGGCCGCGGTTCCAGGAGGAGTCGAACTCCTCGCCGGTGTCGTACTCGACGCCGAGGTAGTGCACGTTCACGGTGGAGCGCGCTGCGGCCTCGGGGCCGTCGCCGACTGTGATGTCGGTGATCTCGAGGGTGGTGGGAGCGGGGCCCTCGGGGGCCTCGATCTCGGGCTTCTCGCCTGCATTCGTCATCCGGCCAGTCAAGCGAGAATGGCGGAGTGGAGCAACTCGGGGACTTCTGGGCCCGTGTGATCGCGGCCGCTCCCCCTCTCGACCCCACGTGGACTGCGGGCGCGCTCCTCGTCGCGGCGATCGCGGTGCTCACTCCGCTCTGGCGGAACGCCCGGCACGCGATCACGATCGTCCATGAAGCCGGTCACGGCTTCGCGGCGACGGTGACGGGCCGTCGGCTCGCCGGCATCCGTCTGCACTCGGACACCTCAGGCGTGACCGTCAGCGTGGGACGCCCGACCGGGCCGGGCATGGCCCTCACCCTGCTCGCCGGCTACCCGGCCCCGGCACTGGCCGGGCTCGCGGTCGCCGGGCTGGTCGGCCGGGGGCATGGGACGG
>DATCMN010000341.1:0-3337 GCA_036563405.1 Naasia sp.
ATCGTCTCCACGGCCAGGAGGTCGGGGCCGGACGCGGCGAGCAGCTCCAGCCGGGGGCGGTGCCACTCGCGCAGCTGCGCGACGGTCAGGCCGTAGTTGCCGCGGTACTCGGATCCGTCGGCGAGCATCGCCCCGTACGGCCCCACCGATGCGGCCACCCAGCCCTCCGGGCGCACCTCGTCGCGCGCCTCCGTGGCAAGCGCGACGGCGCGCCGCAACAGGCGGGTGCCCTCCGCCTCGTCGATGCCCGCCGCGGCGAAGCCCTCGAACGACGCCTGATAGGACGCGGCGATGGCGACATCGGCGCCCGCCTGGAAGAACCTCCGGTGCACGGAGGAGATCGCGTCCGGCGTCTCCCGCAGCACCCTCGCGGACCACATCGCGCCGCTCAGGTCGTGCCCGTCCTCCTCCAGCAGGGTGCCGAGACCGCCGTCGAGCACGACGGGGCCGGTCCGGGCCGCGTCTCCCAACTCGGCGGCACGCACGGTCATCGCCTCCTCAGCAGCTGCCGGTAGATCTCGATCCCGTCGAGCCAGGTGCGGACGCGGATGCTCTCGTTCCGGGCGTGCAGCGTGGCCCGGCCCGCCGCGTCGATCTCGAACGGCGAGAACCTGTACACGGCCGAGCTGATGCTGCTGAAGTGCCGACTGTCGCTCGCCGCGAGCATCGTGTACGGCGTGACCAGCACGTCCGGGTGGACGGCGAGCACCGCCGCCCGGAGGTCCTCCCAGGCCGGGCCGGTCGACGGGGACACCGGGGACGGCTCCGAGGCGTGCAGCACCTCGATCCGCACACCGGGGTCCCGGATCGCCCGCCGGATGTGCCGGATCGCCTCGGCGACGGACGAGCCGACGGCCACGCGCACGTTGACCGACGCAGTCGCCCGCTCGGCGAGCACGTTGGCGCCGGCGCTGCCGCGCAGCTCCGTGACCGCCGCCGTGGTGCGGACCATCGCGCGGGTCTCGTCGGAGAGGGCAGCGAACAGCCGGGCGACGACCGGCGCCGTCCAGCGCACGTGCCGGAACAGGAGTCGCTGCGGGCCGGTCGCGGCGTCCGCCAGGGTGCGCACGAACGCCGCGGCCGCGGGATTCAGCCGGGCGGGGAACGGGGAGCGGGTCAGGCGGGTGATGGCACGCGCGAGCCGGGCGGTCGCAGGAAGGCGCGGCGGGGTGGAGGCGTGGCCGCCCTGCTCGTCGACGACGAGCTGGAGGGTCGTGATGCCCTTCTCGGTGACGCCGACGACCGCGAGCGGCCGGTCGACGCCGCGGACGACGCCGGGCTCGACCACCGCCCCTCCCTCGTCGAGGACGAGAGCGGGCCGCACGCGGCGCGAGTCGAGGAGCGCGACGATCTCGGCCGCCCCGGTGCCCGCGACCTCTTCATCTGCACCGAAGCTCAGGTAGACGTCCGACTCGGGAGTGAACCCCTCGGTCACGAGGTCCTCGACGGCCTCGAGTACCGCGGCGAGGGCGCCCTTGTCGTCGATGGTGCCTCGGCCGTGCAGGACGGCGTCGGCGAGCGGGCCGGCATCGAGGGAGGCCGCGAAGGGCGGGTGCCGCCAGCCGTCGTCGGATGCGGGCACGACGTCGTAGTGCGCCATCAGCACTGTGGGCCTGTCGCCGCCGCGGCCCGGCCACCGGTACAGCAGGGAGTGCCCCGCGACGACCTCCCGGGAGAGCGCGGCGTGCAGGCGCGGATACAGCCGGGGCAGCAGGGCGGTGAACCCCTCGAAGGCCGCCCAGTCGGTGTCCTCCGGCTCGGCGTGCGACACCGTCGGCACCCGCAGCAGGGCCCGGAACCGCTCCACCCGGGCCGCGTCGCCTTCGGCTGCGGCCGGCCGGAGCGGGGACGGGGCCGTCGACATGCACAGCACCCTAACCGCCACACGCGGCTCGGCACCTAGAGTCGCATCGTGCGTGCGCTCCTCGCGGCCCTCCTCGCCCTCCTCGCGATCGCCGCCCCCGCGATCGCTGCCGCACCCGCCGCGGCCGACGTCGACGACTTCTCCTTCTCCTCGATGGAGGTGGACTACATCCTCGGGCGCGACGACGACGGGCGGTCCACGCTCACGACCGTCGAGAGGCTCACCGCCGAGTTCCCGAACTTCGACCAGAACCGCGGAATCCTCCGAGCGCTGCCCGAGGTCTACGAGGGGACGCCCACCGAGCTCGCCGTGGTGTCGGTCACCGACGAGGACCGCACGCCCCGTGAGTACGAGGCCGAGAGCGAGGACGGCTTCCTCGAGCTCACCATCGCGGGCGAGGACTACGTGCAGGGCACGCAGGTGTACGTCATCACCTACGAGCAGCGGAACGTCACCCTCTTCCCCGACGACGCGGACGTCGAGGAGTTCTACTGGGATGTCAACGGCACCGGGTGGGCGCAGCCGTTCGGCCAGGTGACGGCCCGACTGTCCCTCGAGGACGACCTCGCCGACTCGCTCACCGGCGACGCCGCGTGCTACGTCGGGGCCGAGGGAGCGACTGCCCGCTGCGACATCGTTCGCGAGGACGCGGGCGAGGGCACCCTGCTCACCGCGGGGGTTCGGGATCTCGCGCCCTACGAGAACATGACCATCTCCGTCGGCTTCGAGCCGGGCACTTTCACGCCCCGCGACTCGTCGCTGTTCGCGTCGCCGTTCGCGATCCCGCTGCTCGCCTCCGTCGCGCTGCTGCTGGCCGCGATCGCCGCCGCGGTCGTGCACCGCGTCACGCGGCTGCGGGACGCGCCGGGCCGGCCGGTGACAGTGCCCGAGTATCTGCCGCTCGCCGAGCCCGACCTGCTCGTCTCGTCCGTGCTCCTGCACAAGCAGAGCAGGGGCGTCGCCGCGACCCTCGTCTCCCTCGCTGTGCGGGGCGTCCTCCGGATCGTCGAGGTGGAGGCCGGGCGGAAGCCGAAGTTCGCGCTCGAGCTGCTCGATCGCGACGGGCGGCCCCGCTTCGGCAGCGGCCCCCGGGGTGCCAGTGCTGCCGAGAACCGCCTGATGGACGCCGTGTTCGGTGCCGGCGATGCGAGGCCGCGGGTGGTGCTCGACCCGAAGGACACGGCGCTCTCGCGGCGCATCCACAATGCGACCACGCGCCGCAGCAAGGACGCCGTGGCGCAGGGCTATCAGCGCAAGCCGCCGACCCGGCCCTGGGTGATCCTCGCGATAGCCGGCGGCGTCGGCCTGACTCTCACCGCGCTGTTCGCGATCCTCCTGCTCGACGACGCCCGCGGCGGGTGGCTGCCGGCGATAGCGCTGCTCCTGGTGCCGCTCGGCGTGCTCACCTGGATCCTGCCCGCTCGCCGTCCGCTCACGTCCACGGGCGCCGAGGTGCGGGACCACCTGCTCGGC
>DATCMN010000414.1:0-3253 GCA_036563405.1 Naasia sp.
CCGTCAGTCGGTGAGCGCGCGCGTGATCCGCTGCAGCGACACCGGGCCGCGCGCGCCGAGATGCTGCGCGAACAGGCTGATCCGCAGCTCCTCGAGCATCCAGCGGGCCCCGGCGATGCGCGGCGGGGACTCGGCGGCGAGCGGCAGCGTCCCGCCCGCGGACGTGTACCGCTCCGTCGCCGCCTGCACCTCGTTCATCCACACCCGGTCCCGGCCGGGGTTCTCGGCGAGCTTCCCGACGCGGTGGGTGGCGCCCGCCAGGTAGACGGGCAGCCGCTCCAGCTGGGGAAGACCGGTGCGGGACACGAAGCCGGGGAACACGAGCGCGGACAGCTGCGCGCGCACGTCCGTGAGCGCGGGCAGCAGAGCCATGCTCGTGGCCTGCTTGACCGCCCCCTCGACCTCCCGGGCGGCGCCCAGGACCCGCGCGACGAGCGCGACAGTACGGAACAGGTCGTCGAGAACGTTCGCATTCGCCGCGTCCCGGACCGCCTCGAACTCCGCGCGCGTCCAGACCAGCCCGTCGGGCGCGAGCGAGCGCAGCCGTGCCTCCAGCACAGCACCGAGCGCGTCCTCGAACAGCGCCTTCGTGTCCCGGTACGGGCTCGTCGCGAGGTCGAGCTTCTCCCGGCCGGTGAGGTGCGCGTTCAGATAGGAGACGGGCGACGGTACCGCGAGCTGGAGCAGCCGGAGCACCCCGGCGCGGTGCGCGGCGGCCTGCTCCTCGGGGGTGCCGAACAGGCGGATCGAGACGGCGGGGCCGGCGTCGACGAGCGCGGGGTAGGCGCGCACGCGGCCTCCGGCGCGCCGGACGTCGAGCTCGCGGGGCAGCACGTCGACGTCCCAGGCGGTGATGCCGTCGCGCTCGATGGTCGCGACAGGCTCCGGTGCGGGGCCGTCCTTCCGCTCCCGGCCGGGCGTCGACCGGAACACCTGGGCGACGGACTCCCGTGCCCGATCGGCGAGGCGCTCCTGCAGAGCGGCGAGGTCCTTGTCGGCGGCGACTCGACGGCCCCGCTCGTCTATCGCGGCGAACGTCATCCTCAGGTGGCCGGGCAGGCGCTCCAGGTCGAAGTCGTCGGCCGAGACCGCTGTGCCATTCGCCCGCCGGATCGCGAAGGCCAGGGCCTGGGGAAGGCTCCGCCCGTCCGGCTCCGCGGGGAGGTCGGCGAGCAGGCGGGCGGCCCAGTCGGCCGCCGGCACCACTGTGCGGCGGATGGCCTTCGGCAGGCTCCGCAGCAGCGCGGTGACGAGCTCGTCACGGAAGCCCGGCACCTGCCAGTCGAAGCCCTCCCCGCTCAGGCGGGGCAGGAGCGCCAGCGGCACCTGCACGGTGACCCCGTCGTCGGGGTCGCCGGGCGAGAACCTGTAGCGGAGGCCGAGCCGCTGGTCGCCCTGCCGCCAGTTCGCCGGGAACGCCGCCGTGTCCGGCGTCTCGTCCTCCTCGCCGAGCAGATCGGCGCGGGTGAGGGTGAGGAGGTCCGGCGTGCGCTTCCGAGCCTCCGCCCACCACACGGTGAACGCCTTCACGCTCGCGACGTCGGCCGGCACCCGCTCGTCGAAGAAGTCGAGGACGCTCTCCTCGCCGGAGAGGATGTCGCGGCGCCGGGTCCGCTCCTCGAGTTCGCCCAGCTCCCGCAGCAGCCGCGTGTTGGCGCGCTCGAAGTCGAACGCCGGATCCTTCGACCTGTCCAGGTGCGGGGGCCAGTCCCGGTCGACGAGGGCCGACCGGAGGAAGAGCTCGCGCGCCTCCGCCTCGTTGACCCTGTTCCACTGGATGCGGCGGCGTGCCACGAGGGGGACGCCGAACAGGGTGACGCGCTCGTAGCCGACCGCCGCGCCCTGCTTCGCCTCCCAGTGCGGCTCGCTGTGCGACCTCTTCACGAGGTCTCCCGCGAGGCGCTCCGCCCAGGCCGGGTCGATGGCGGCGGCCGTGCGTGCGAAGAGCCGTGACGTCTCCACCAGCTCCGCGGCCATCACGACGCTCGGGGCGCGCTTCGCCAGCGACGAGCCGGGGAACAGCGCGAACTTCACCTGGCGGGCGCCCAGGTACTCCGCGTTCCGGCGGCGCCGGTCCTTCCCGGGATCCTTCGCCCCCGTGGCATCCCTGCCGCGGGCGCCTGCTGCGCTGCGCTCGTCGAGGACGCCGATCTGGGAGAGCAGTCCGGCGAGGAGCGACCGGTGGATGCCGTCGGGGTCGACCCGCGGGTCGCGGGTCTTCACGCCCACCGACGCGGCGAGCCGCTCCAGTTGCCGATACACGTCCTGCCACTCCCGCACCCGGAGGTAGTTGAGGTACTCCGCGCGGCACATACGGCGGAAGGCGCTGGAGGAGAGCTCGGCGGACCGGTCCTGCAGGTGGTTCCACAGGTTCAGCAGGCCGAGGAAGTCGCTCGTCGGGTCGGCGAACCGGGCGTGCGACGCGTCGGCCTGCTCGCGGGCCTCCGTCGGCCGCTCGCGGGGGTCCTGGATGCTGAGGCCGGCCACGATGGCGAGGACCTCGCGCTCCACGCCGTTCCGCTTCGACTCGACGACCATCCGTGCGAAGCGCGGGTCGATGGGCAGCCGGGCGAGCTGCTTGCCGAGCCGGGTCAGGTCGCCCTGGGCATCGAGCGCGCCGAGTTCGCGCAGCAGCTCCGCCGCGTCCCGCACCCCGCGCGCGTCCGGCGGCTGGAGGAACGGGAACTCGGCCATGTCCCCGAGTTCCAGGTCGAGCATCTGGAGCAGCACGGCGGACAGGCCGGTGCGGAGGATCTCGGGGTCTGTGAACTCGGGCCGCTTCTCGAAGTCGTCCTCCGAGTAGAGGCGGATGGCGATCCCCTCGCTGGTGCGGCCGGCGCGCCCCGAGCGCTGGTTCGCGGACGCCTGCGAGATCGGCTCGATCGGCAGCCGCTGCACCTTGGAGCGGACGCCGTAGCGGGAGATGCGGGCGGTCCCCGCATCGACCACGTACTTGATGCCCGGGACGGTGATGCTCGTCTCGGCGACGTTCGTGGCGAGCACGACCCGGGTGCGGACGCCGGGCGGGCGCGAGGTGTCGAAGACCCGGTGCTGCTCTGCGCTGGACAGCCGGCCGTAGAGCGGCAGCACCTCGGTGTGCGCGCGGCCACGGAGAGCGTCCGCGGCGTCCCGGATCTCCGTCTCGCCGGAGAGGAACACCAGGACGTCGCCGGCCGGCTCGCCCGCCAGTTCGTCGAGTGCGGCGACGATGCCCTCGAGCACGTCCCGGTCCTCCCGGTCGCCGTCCTCCGCC
>DATCMN010000417.1:0-6276 GCA_036563405.1 Naasia sp.
CGCGGTGTCACGGCGGCGGGATCCCGCGCTGCGCGTCCCCTGACCCCGTGCGCTGAGCCACCCACTTCTCGGCTCGCGTGCACGCCGAGCTGCCCAGTTCTAGGGCAACTCGGCGTCGACTTGCCCTGGGCCCCCCACGCATGCTTGCGTGGGGGAGAACTGGGCAGGTCGACGGGCCGGTTCGAGGCGGTGCGCAACCCGCCGCGGAATCTGTCACAATTGTTGGTCGAGTCCGTGACGCCCGACCCTCTATCAGGCCCGCGGATTCCCCTTCGAACTTCCGCCGAGTGTGCCCCCACAACTCGAGCGTGGATTCCTCACCTCAACACGCACACAGGAGAATTGTGGCTGTCAAGATCCGACTCAAGCGCCTCGGCAAGATCCGCGCGCCCTACTACCGCATCGTCGTCGCCGACGCGCGCACCAAGCGCGATGGCCGCGTGATCGAGGAGATCGGCAAGTACCACCCCACCGAGCACCCCTCCTTCATCGAGGTCGACTCGGAGCGCGCGCAGTACTGGCTCGGTGTCGGTGCGCAGCCGACCGAGCAGGTCGCCGCGCTGCTGAAGCTGACGGGCGACTGGGGTCGCTTCAAGGGCGACAAGGACGCCGTCAGCACCGTCAAGGTGAAGGAGCCCAAGGCCCCCTTCGTCGCCGACGAGAAGAAGAAGGCCGTGCTCCGTCCGAAGTCGGAGGCGCCGGCCCCGGCTGCCGCCCCCGCCGCGGACGAGGCCGCCGAGGCTCCCAGCACCGAGAGCGACGCGTAGTCCGTGCTCGCTGACGCACTCGAGCACCTCGTCAAGGGCATCGTCGACAATCCGGACCAGGTCACGGTCTCGGAGCGTTCGACGACCCGAGGCGAGCTGCTCGAGGTGCGGGTGCACCCCGACGACCTGGGCCGCGTGATCGGCCGGTCGGGGCGCACCGCCAAGGCGCTGCGGACGCTCGTGACGGCGCTCGCCGACGGACGGCGCGTGCGCGTCGACGTCGTCGACACCGACGAGTGACCTCCGGCGTGCCGAGGAAGCAGACGGGCGGCGGAGGCCGGTCCGCTCAGCCCCAGCTCCGGGTCGGGCGCCTGACGAAGGCGCACGGCCTGAAAGGCGCGCTCAAGCTGGAGCTCTTCACCGACGACCCGGAGCGGCGCTTCACACCGGGCGCCGAGTTCACCCTGCAGGTGCCGACGTCGTCGCCGTGGCACGGGAAGCGCCTCGCGCTGACCGAGCTGCGCTGGTACAACGGCCACCCGGTCGGGTTCTTCGAGGGGGTCGGCGACCGATCGGCCGCCGAGAGCCTTGTGAAGGCGATCCTCTGGGTCGACTCGTCCCCGGACGAGCCGCAGGAGGAGGACGCCTGGTACGACCACCAGTTGGTCGGCCTCGCCGTGCTGCGCGAGGACGCGCCGGTGGGCACCATCGTGCGCGTCGAGCACCTGCCGGCCCAGGACCTGCTCGTCGTGAAGGCGGGGGACCGCGAGGTGATGGTGCCGTTCGTGAAGGCCATCGTCCCGACAGTCGACCTCGAGCGCCGCGTGGTGACCGTCACGCCGCCCGTCGGCCTGTTCGAGGACCTCCCGGACGACGACGAGGACAGCGACGGACGGCCCGGCAGGCCCGCTGCGGCAGCCGTGGACGGCCAGGACGGATCCGCGTCCGAACCCCGGACAGAGCCCGGAGAGCCCGCCGTCGAACCGGTCGCTGAGAACCCGACCGCCGACGCGCCGGCCGGCGAGGCACCCGCCGACGCAGAGCCCACCGACGACCGGACAGCTCCGGCAGGCACGCCAGCCTCCGAGTGACGATGCGCATCGACATCGTCTCGATCTTCCCCGAGTACTTCGGGGTGCTCGACGTGTCCCTGCTCGGCAAGGCACGGACCTCGGGCCTCCTCGACGTGCGCGCCCACGACCTCCGCGGGTGGACGCACGACCGGCACCGGACAGTCGACGACACCCCGTACGGCGGCGGCGCCGGCATGGTGATGCGGCCGGAGCCGTGGGGCGAGGCCCTGGACTTCGTGCTGGAGGGCTCGACGCAGCCCGTCGTCGTGTTCCCGTCGCCTGCGGGGGAGCGCTTCACCCAGACCGTCGCCGCCGAGCTGGCTGCGGAGGACCACATCGTGTTCGCGTGCGGTCGGTACGAGGGCATCGATCAGCGCGTGGTCGAGCACACCGGCGACCGCGCCCGGGTCCGCGAGCTGAGTCTCGGCGACTACGTGCTCAACGGCGGCGAGGTCGCCGCGCTCGCGATGATCGAGGCGATCGCGCGCCTCGTGCCCGGGGTCATCGGCAACCCGGCGAGCCTCGACGAGGAGAGCTACAGCGACGGGCTGCTGGAGTACCCGAGCTACACGAAGCCCGCCTCCTGGCGGGGACTCGACGTCCCCCCGGTCCTGCTCTCCGGGAACCACGCGGAGATCGCCCGGTGGCGTCGCGCCCAGCAGGAGGAGCGCACCCGCCGCGTCCGCCCGGACCTGCTGCCCGGCGACTAGCCGGCACGACCGCGAGGTGCCACGTGGTGCCGGCATCTCGCCGAGTTGCCAGCACCAACGGGCATCGCGGGCCCGAACGGCCAGCCCGAGGAGCTACGCGGCGCGCTGGGTGAGGATGAGCGGCCCGTCCTCGGTGATGGCCACGGTGTGCTCGCTGTGGGCGCCGCGGGAGCCGTCCGCGCTGCGCAGCGTCCAGCCGTCCTCGTCGGTGTACAGCTTGTCGGTGCTGGCCAGCAGCCACGGCTCGATCGCGATGACGAGCCCGGGGCGGAGCTTCATGCCGCGGCCGGCGCGCCCGTTGTTGGCGACGTGCGGGTCGCCGTGCATGGTGCGCCCGACCCCGTGCCCGCCGAAGTCGAGGTTCACGGAGTAGCCGGCGGCCTCGCAGACGGCGCCGATGGCGGCCGAGATGTCGCCGATCTTGTTGCCGGCGACGGCCTGCGCGATGCCCGCCTCGAGGGCGCGCTCGGTGGTGGCGATGAGCCGGAGGTCGGCCTCGATCGGCGTCCCGGCGACCACGGTGAGTGCCGAGTCGGCCACCCAGCCGCCGACACTCGCTGCGAAGTCGACGCTGACGACGTCCCCGTCCCGGATCGCGTAGTCGAAGGGGAGCCCGTGCAGCACGGCGTCGTTGACGGACGTGCACAGCACCTTGCCGAACGGCATCGCACCGAACGAGGGGTGGTAGTCGATGTAGCAGCTCTCGGCGCCCGCGTCGCGGATCATACGGTGGGCGATGGCGTCGAGCTCGAGCAGGTTGACGCCGACGGCGACCTCGCCCTTCAGCCGCTGGAGTACGGAGGCGACGAACGCACCCGCGGGGCGCATCGCCTCGATCTCGGCGGGGGTCCTGAGCTCGATCATCGTTCGTCGTCCTTCGTCGTCGGTCCTGGTCGACCCTACCGGCGAGTCGGGGAGCGGCAGGCGGGGTGCCTGCACGCCTGCCGCGAACACCCTGGGTTTTGCAAGGCGGCGGTCCTAACGTTGAGGCATGCTCGCACGCAGGGCCTTCTTCTACTGGCAGCTCGCAGCCATCGTGGTGCTGCCCGCCTGGCTCCTCCTCGGCTGGGCCCTCTGGGGCACGGCCGGGTCGTTCGCGCCGATCGCGCTGGCGACCCCCTTCCTGGTCCTCGCCCTGATGGGCGTCGCCGGGATCACCTACGCACGCAAGTCCGTTCGCTCCACCCGCACGTCGTCGTGGCTCGACGTCGGCGTCGCGGGAGCGTGGCATCTGTCCGTGATCGGCGTCGGCTTCTTCAGCGACGCGACGCCGGCGTTCGCCGCGCTCGCGGTGGCGCTCGGCATCGTCGCCTTCTGGAGCGCCGCGTGGCAGCTCGTCACGGAGACGCGCAAGCGGGTGAAGAAGGCGTTCGAGGTGATCGAGCGGGCGGGCCGCCCGCCGGGAAGCCCGCAGGCTCCGATCGACGCCGGCGAGTACATCGTCATCTCGCCGTCTCCCCAGCAGCCGCCGAAGCAGCAGCCGCGCCGCACCTGACTCGTAGGCCACGGCCGACCCTCAACAGGACGACTAGCCCCTGAACAGGACGGATATCGATACCCCAGCCTGTTGACGGGCTAGTCGTCCTGTTGAGCGCGGGCGCGACACGCCTGACTGCCGCCGCTTGCGGGAGCGGCGCTCGATTGCCGGTCCTCGCGCGACTGTGACAGAATAAACGATCGTGCCGCGGCCGGTTCTGCCGCAGGGGATCCAGCTTCTTCCGCGGCCACCTCTCTCTACTAGCCCCGGCCGGGGCGGCGACTTCTCGCTGTGCCGGTCATGAGCCCGACCTGCGGCGGATACAGGAAGTGACACACTCCATGACCAATCTTCTCGACCAGGTCGATTCGGCTTCGCTGAAGTCCGACATCCCCGATTTCCGCCCCGGCGACACCGTCAAGGTGCACGTCAACATCGTCGAGGGCAACCGCAGCCGCATCCAGATCTTCCAGGGCGTCGTGATCGCCCGTCAGGGTGCCGGCATCCGCGAGACCTTCACGGTCCGCAAGATCAGCTTCCAGGTCGGCGTCGAGCGCACCTTCCCGGTGCACTCGCCGGTCATCGACCACATCGAGGTCGTCACCCGCGGTGACGTGCGTCGCGCGAAGCTCTACTACCTCCGCGGTCTGCGCGGCAAGAAGGCCAAGATCAAGGAGAAGCGCGACAGCTGAGGCTCCGCTCCTCCCGGCAAACCGGACCCCCGCGACATACACTGTCGCGGGGGTTTTCCTCTGTGCGGGGTGCGAGTGCGCTCGCCGCAGCAGCGAACGACGGGTGGGCCGCGATTTGACCGAGAGTGCCGCTCCCGCGGTCCCGGACCCCGCCCCCGAGCAGCACCAGACGCGACGCTCCCTCCGCCGCGAGGCCGACCGCAAGCGGGGCGCGCTGCTGTTCGTGCGCGACCTGCTCATCATCTTCCTGGTGGCGGTCCTCGCCTCGTTCCTCATCAAGACGTTCCTGATCCGCTCCTTCTACATCCCGTCCGCGTCGATGCAGAACACGCTGGAGGTCGACGACAGGATCATCGTCAACCAGCTGACGCCCGAGCTGATGCCGCTCTCGCACGGCGACGTCGTCGTGTTCCGCGATCCGGGCGGCTGGCTCCCGCCCCAGGCGGTGGTCGAGCAGCCGCCCCTGGTCGCCGCCCTCGACTGGCTGCTCTCGGTCGTCGGCCTGTCCGCGCCGGACAGCAACGATCACCTGATCAAGCGCGTAATCGGCATGCCCGGCGACGAGGTGGTGTGCTGCAACGCGCTCGGCCAGATGACGGTGAACGGCATCCCGCTCGACGAGCCGTACGCCCGCCTGCCCGACGGCATCACCCGGGTCAGCGAGATCGACTTCGAAGTGACGGTCCCGGACGGCTACCTGTGGGTGATGGGCGACAACCGCTACAACTCCCGGGACTCCCGCTACAACACGGACAAACCGGGCAACGGCTTCGTGCCGATCGACAACGTGGTCGGCCGGGCGCTGGTGATCAGCTGGCCGATCAGCCGCTGGACGTGGCTCGACGACTACCCCGACACCTTCGGCGACGTGGAGGAGGCCCGCAGTGGCTGAGCGCACCGCCACCCGCTCCCGCCGCAAGCCGGCGGGAGGACGGGCGCCGAACCTGAAGTGGGAGCGCGAGCTCGCCGAGACCGGTGCGCGCTGGGTGATCGGCTGCGACGAGGTGGGCCGCGGCGCGATCGCGGGCCCGGTCGCCATCGGCATGGTCGTCGTGGACCTGGAGAGCCGCCCGCCGCGCGGCCTGCGCGACTCGAAGCTGCTGCCGCAGCCCCGCCGCGAGCAGCTCGCTCCGCTCGTCGACCGCTGGGCGCTGCACGCTTCCGTAGGCATGGCGAGCAACGAGGAGATCGACGCGATCGGCCTCACCGCCGCCCTGGGCCTCGCCGGCGCACGCGCGCTCCTCGGCCTCCTCGAGGGCGGACTGCCCGAGGCGGAGGCGGCGGAGGCGGTCGTGCTCCTCGACGGCAACTCGGACTACCTGACGCGCGCACTCGCACCGGCTGGCGTGCCGTGCACCCCGCGGGTCACCACCCGGATCAAGGCGGACATGACGTGCGCGTCGGTGTCGGGAGCCTCGGTGCTCGCGAAGGTCACGCGGGACCGGCTGATGATCGACTCCCACGACACCCACCCGCACTACGGCTGGGTGAGCAACAAGGGCTACGGCTCGCCGACCCACTGGGCGGCCATCGACGCGTGGGGTGCCAGCCCGCTGCACCGGCACACCTGGCTGCGGACCCCGTCGCTGTTCGACCTCGAGGAGGCCGAGCCGCTCC
>DATCMN010000428.1:0-6760 GCA_036563405.1 Naasia sp.
TACACGAGCGACGGGATCCTGACCGTCGGTGGGCCGGACATGTTCGATGTGCGGATCTCCACCGGTCCGACGGTGCTGCTCCCGATCGCGGCGCTTCTGGGCATCGGAGTGGAGCCTGTTCTGGCTGGGCGGATCGTCGGAGCCCTCTACTACGGCGTGCTCCTCGCAGCGCTGGCAGTGCTCGGGAGCCGTCTGGCGGGCCGCTGGGGCGCCCTGGTCGCAGCGGCGGTGCCGCTTACCCTGAACTCGATGCCGTACCCCTCGCCGCTGCAGGGGCCGACGGACATCCTCGGCGAAGTCCCGGCGGCCGCGTTCCTCGCGCTGTTCCTCGCGAACTTCACGCGTCATCCGCTGGCGGCAGCGCTTGCACTCGGTCTCGCCGTGCAGTCGAAGACGCTCGCGGTCGTAGCCGTCCCCGTGGCTCTCGTCGCGCTGTTCGTCGCCACCCAGGGGGAGCAGGTCCGGGTGCGGCTCGGGAGGACCGCTCTGGCTGCGGCTGTCGCCGCCGCGCCGACCCTGCTGTTCGAGCTGGCCAAGCTGCTCACGCTCGGGCCCGGCGGCTACCTGGAGTCGACGCGCGCGCTGTACCACTTCCTGCGATCCGGCGGCCAATCCGGCTACTCGGTGTCCGTCGGGGAGAAGCTCGTCAAACTGGCCGACAGCTGGTTCCTGCCCTGGCCGCTCGTCGTCGCCGTGGCGCTGGGCGGACTCGTGGTCGTCGCCGTCGGCATCGCGCGGCGCGAAGCCGGGGGAGCGCACGGCCCCGACCGGCCGGACGCCTTCGTCGCCGGCGCAGCAGGGGGGATCCTCGCCCTTTGGCTCGGCTGGTGGACCGTCTCATCCGGCCAGCCGCTGTGGATCCGCCATCCCTCACCCGCGCTGCTCGCCGCCCTTCCGGTGGTGGTGGTCTTCACCCTCGCACGGGGAGTCGCCCTGGTGCGCGGCAGGCGAGCGGTCGTCGCGGGGGGAGCGGCGGCACTCGTCGCCTGCCTCGCCTGGCAGGCGGGGGCGCACATCGCCGCCGCGTACACGCCGGCGGAGACGCTGGCGGAGCAGCGCGCCTTCGCCGATCGCATCCGCGACCTCCCGGGCGACCGGCTGCGCGGCGACTGGGGCGACCTGCCGTCGCTGTCCGTGCTCGCAGGCAAGCATGCGGTGCTGCTGGACCGCGACCCGAGCGGAAGCTCGCCGGTGCTGCTCGAGAGGGTGTGGGGGGAGGAGGCAGTCCGTGCCGCTCAGGAGGAGTGGTGCGGACGCACCCTCCTGCTGTCCGAGCGCTACCTGGTGTGCGAGGCGGGCTGAGTCACTGCTCCCGCATGATGCGGACGGCCTCATGCGACTCGCCGTCGAACGCGACCTTCCCCTGGCGGATGAGGATGCCCCGCTCGCAGAGGTCGGCGACCATGTTGAGGTCGTGGCTCACGACGACGAGGGTCTTGCCGCGCTGGGAGAGTTCGCGGATCTTCTCGAGGCACTTGCGCTGGAACGGCTCGTCTCCGACGGAGAGGATCTCGTCGCCGAGGAGGATGTCGACCTCGGTGTGGATCGCCACCGAGAACGCGAGCCGGAGGAACATGCCGGATGAGTAGTGCTTCACCTCGGTGTCGATGAACTTCTCGATCTCGCTGAAGGCGACGATCTCGTCGAAGCGGTCGTCGATCTCCTTCTGGTTCATCCCCAGGATCGCGGCGTTCAGGTAGATGTTCTCCCGCCCCGAGAGGTCGGGATGGAAGCCGGCGCCGACCTCGATGAGGCCCGCGACCCGGCCGCGGGTCAGGACTTCGCCCCGGTCGGGCTGGTAGACGCCCGAAATCAGCTTCAGCAGGGTGGACTTGCCGGAGCCGTTGAAGCCGAGAAGCGCCACCGACTCGCCTGCGTTGATGGTGAAGTCCACGCCGTCGAGCGCCTCGAACGTGCTCGCGATCGTCTTGCGGCGGATCGCGGCGATGAAGGTCTCCTTGAGGGAGTGCGTGTGCCGCAGCAGGAAGCGCTTGCCGACCCCCCGCACGACGATCGCGGCGCGCGCTCCTGCGGCCTCAGAGGTCTTGGGCAAAGCGGCTCTCCAGCCTCCGGAACACGAACTGCCCGAGGATGAGGGTCAGGGCCGCGATGCCGAAGGCGGCGAGGCCGAACGCGGGCAGGTTGGGGGGCATCTCGGCGCCGCCGTCGGTGGTGGGCTCCCAGAAGCCGGTGTGGAACAGCTCCACCGCTGCCGTCATGGGATTGAGGTGGTAGAGCACCATGGCCCAGTCCGGCAGGATGTCGCGCACCATCGTCCACTGGTACAGCACGGGCGAGACCCACGTCGCCACGAGGATGATCAGCTCGACGAAGTTCTGCGCATCGCGGAAGGACACGTTCACGCTTCCGAAGAGCATGCTGAGCCCGACGGCGAAGGTCACGATGATCGCCATGCCGAGCAGGATGGCGAGGATGTCGAGGAGGGAGGGGTGCCACCCGACCAGCAGGCACACCACCGCGAGCACCAGCGCCTGGGGCAGGAAGTTGACGAACGCGACCAGGGTCGATGAGACCGGGAACAGTTCGCGCGGCAGGTAGATCTTCTTGATGAGCGCGGCGTTGTCGACGAGCGAGCGGGTGCCGTTCGAGAACGCCTCGCTGAACAGGTTGATCGTGATCAGCCCGGAGAACAGGTAGACGGGGTAGTTCTCGATCGACCCGTTCAGTCGGAGGAACACGCCCAGGGCGAGGAAGAAGACGACGAACTGCGTCACCGGCTTCACGTACGACCACAGCCAGCCGAGGGCGGAGCCCCGGTAGCGGACCTGGACCTCCTTGCGGACCAGCAGGGTGAGCAGGTACCGCCGCCGGAAGACGTCGACGAGTCCCGCCCCGCGCCCCGGGCGGACGAAGCCGCGGAGGTCGGACGAAGCCACAGGAGCGGTCACAGGGAAGCTTTCGACGGGGAAGCCGACGGGAGGGCGCCGGACACGAAGGCTCATCCTAATCCGGAAGGACCCGTCGGCGCGGAGGCTCACGGAGGGCAGGCGTCGAGGCTGTACAGCCGCGTCCCGCCTCGTTCGGCGACCAGTCGGCCGAGCGACGCGGGGTCGCTCCGGTCCATGCCGCCGAACGCCGCCGCCTGGGGGTCGCCGCCCCAGAGCAGCCCTTCGGACCGGAGCACGTGGGTGACGCCGAGGCGCCTGAGCGCATCGCACACGCCGGGGTCGGCCCCGATCTGGTCGAGACGCTCCGCCACCGCCAGCCGGTCGGCATCCCATTCGCCGGTGAAGTGCGGGAACAGGGCCTCCCGGCCGCCGAGAGCCCAGGTGAGTGCCGAGCCGTTCCACGGGTTCCCCGCGATGACCCCGCCCTCCGGGACGAGCTCGGCCACCTCGGTGAGCAGCGCGAGCTCGTCCTGGTCGAGGAGTGCGCCGTTCTTCTCGCCCGCAGGGACGGAGTACACCGCGTCGATGCCGTCCCGCACCCCGGCCAATGACCCTCCGCTCAATGAGAGGGGCACGACGACCGCGAGGGCGCCGATAGCGGCCACCCTGCCGAGGCCCGCCCTGACCCTGTCGCCTGCCATAGCCAGGGCGCCGGCGGCGAGCCCGATGAGAGGCGCGGCGAGCACCGGGAGCAGGGAGATGAGGCGGTACTTGTCCTTGTACCAGAGCCCGGTCAGGAGCTTCGCCGCGTCGCTGTTCGATCCGGCCGCCGCGGCATACAGCAGGCAGACCGCGACCAGCCCGGCTGCCAGCCACCATTCGCGGCCGAGCGCCACGGCGGCGACCAGCCCTCCCGCGACGGCGAGGGCGAGGAGGATGTCGGGCGCGGTCGCCGTGTCGGAGGGTGCGACGACCGGTGCATTGCCGAGTGCCTGCAGGAGGGACTGCCCGAACGTCTGCCGGGCGGTGGCCGGGCCGCCGTTCAGGCGGTCGGCGATGGGACGCGAGGCGACGTCGAAGTGCGACCACACGTAGGCGGCCGCCGTGCCCGCGATGACCACGGCGGCCGCCGCGCCGCCACCGAGCACGAGCGTCACGGTCCGGGCGCCGCCGGGGGAGCCCAGGCGGCCTCGGGTCCATCCCACCAGTGCCTGGATGAGCAGGGGCGCCACGAGGATGCCGAACGAGAAGAGCGACCTCGGATGGGCCAGCGCGACGGCGCATCCCCATGCGGCGCCGAGGAGGAGGGACGACCGCCGGTCCGCCGCGGTGCCGGAGCGCACGAGTCGCACGGTCAGGGCGAGGCCGACGGGCAGCAGCTGGTACGCGAGCGCGGTGGGGAAGAGGGTTCCCCAGCCGAGCAGGAGGTAGGGGAACGCGGCGAAGCAGGCCGATCCGAGCCCGCTCGCCCACTGCACGAGCGACAGGTGCGGCCGGTCCCGCCAGAGCACCGTCGCAAGGAAGATGCAGCCGGACGTCCAGATGGGCGCGCCGGCGATCCACACCGCGTTCGCGGCGAGAGGGACCGGGGCCCCGCTGATCTGGGTGACTTCCGCAGCCAGGGCGTGCCACGCCGCCGGATAGAACTCGAGGTCCGTCCCCGGGTGGGTGAGACGGTAGAGGAAGAGCGAGGAGGCGCGGCCGGTGTCGAGGATGTACGCGACGGCATTGAGGTGGAACACGCCGTCGTACGTCGTGTTCGGTGCGGCGGCGTCTGTCCGGCCGAACGCGACGAGGCCGATGAGGGCCGAGGAGGCGATCGTCGCGGTGAGTGGAGCGGACCAGCGCGACGCCGCCGGAGAGCCGTCCGCCGGGTCCTTCCTCCGCCACGGGCGCAGGGCCGCCGCGAGCGCCGCGGCGAGCAGGAGGGCCGCGGCGGCGATCCAGCCCCAGGCGAAGGGGATCCCGACCGCCTCGAGCAGGATCGCGGTCCCGGCGGTCAGCGTCACGGAGATCGGGCCGGCCATGGCCAGGGCGGGCAGACCCCTCATGCGGGCTGCGATCGCGACGAGAAGCCCGGGGAGAAGGACCACACCCATCGCCGCCGCTATCGCGGCTGCGATCGCGGCCGGCTCGCCAGGGGATTCCAGGGTCCCTCCTCCTGTCCCCAGCTGTGCAGAGGGACGCCGAACAGCGTATCCGCTGGCGCTCGCCCCTCCCTTTGGGGGCAGGGGGATCGCCGGGAATACCGTGCACCCCGGCGGGGGGCCTGCCTACCATGGTCCCGAGTGCGTCCGGGGGGACGCCAGCTCGGGCGTCCGTCGGCGTCCGTGGATCCGGGGGGCGACATGATGCGATCGCGAATGCGCGCGATCTGGCGATCGGTCGCCGCCGTGGCTGGAGCCGCTGCGGTCGTCGCAGGCGCCCTCGTGGCCGGCCCTGTCCAGCCCGCCGCGGCAGCGGACATCCGCAACTTCAATCCCGGCAACATCATCTCCGACGCGATGATGTACAACAGCGCGACCATGACCGAGGCGCAGGTCCAGGCGTTCCTCACTGCGAAGGTGCCCACCTGTCGCGTCGGGTACACGTGCCTCAAGGACTACCGGCAGGACTCGTACACCATCGCGGGCACTCCCATGTGCTCCACGTATCAGGGAGCGCCCGGCGAGACGGCCGCCCGCATGATCGTCAAGGTCGCGCAGGCCTGCGGCATCAACCCGCAGGTGCTCCTCGTGATGCTGCAGAAGGAGCAGGGCCTCGTCGCCGACTCCTGGCCCACGGCGCGCCAGTACCGATCGGCGATGGGGGCGGGCTGCCCGGACACCGCCGCCTGCGACACGAACTACTACGGGTTCTTCAACCAGCTGCACTACGGCGCCTACCTGCTGAAGCGATACACCCAGCCGAAGGGCACGGGCGCCGGCACCTCCTGGAGCAGCCGATACGACCTCATGTACCCGGTCGGCAAGACCAGCCCCATCCTCTACCAGGCGAACCGTCCCGAGTGCGGAACCAAGGACGTGTTCGTGCAGAACCAGGCGACGCACAGCCTGTACGTCTACACGCCGTACACGCCGAACGCGGCGGCGCTGAACGCCGGATACGGCACAGGCGACGGCTGCTCCGCCTACGGCAACCGCAACTTCTTCCTGTACTTCTCGGACTGGTTCGGCTCGACGCAGCTCGAGGTGGGCGCCGAGGTGCGGCCCGCATACGACCGTGCCGGCGGACAGAACGGCTACCTGGGCTGGGCGACGGGCCGCATGGTCTGCGGTCTCCTCGCCGGCGGGTGCTACCAGGCGTTCCAGGGGGGCCAGATCCACTGGACGCCCGCGACGGGTGCGCACGCGACGGACGGGGCGATCCTCGGCGCATGGACGCGAGCCGGCATGGAGGCGGGTGCACTCGGCTATCCCTCCGGCGACGTCATCTGCGGCCTCACCCGGGGCGGCTGCTACCAGGCCTTCGTGGGCGGGCTGATCCACTGGTCCGCCGCCAGCGGGGCCCACCCCACGGACGGAGCGGTCCAGGCCAAGTGGCGGGACCTCGGCTGGGAGGGCGGCTCGATGGGCTACCCGGCTGCGGACCCGACCTGCTCGACCAAGAACCCGGGGTGCTCCCAGAGGTTCCAGGGCGGCACCATCACCTGGTCCGCGCCGACCGGCGCGCAGACGGTGGACGGCGACATCGAGGCGCTGTGGCAGGCGAGCGGCAGGGGCGACGGTTCTCTCGGCTATCCCAAGGAGGCGCCCACGTGCGGTCTCCGCGGCGGCGGCTGCGTCCAGGACTTCCAGAGCGGCGCGATCGTCTGGACGCCGGGGACGAAGGCGGTCGCGGTCGACGGCGCCATCCATGCCCTCTGGCGCTCGCAGGGCGAGGAGTCGGGTCCGCTCGGCTACCCCACCGCT
>DATCMN010000342.1:0-3123 GCA_036563405.1 Naasia sp.
CCACTTGGTGCTGGTAACTCAGCGAGATACCAGCACCAAGTGGCACTTCGCGGAAGGCCAGGTCAGTCCTGTCAGAAGCGGAGGACCATGCGGCCGCGGACGCCGCCCGCCTCCAGTCGGCGGTGCGCCTCCGCGGCCTGCTCGGCGGGCAGGATGTCCGCGACCCGGAGGGTGAGCGTGCGGTCCTCGGCGAGCCGGCGCAGCTCGTCGAGCTTGCCGCCCGAGTGGTACTCGGCGGCCACCGCGATCTTGTGGACCGTGATCCCGCGGCCCGGGTCGCCGTCCCAGCCCCGGACGACCGCCATCGCGCCACCGTCCCGGACAGCCGCGGCCGCCCGCTCGTGCAGGAGCGCCGCGTCGAGCACCGCGTCGACGCCGTCGGGCACCACATCCCGGATCCGGTCGGCGACGTCGTCGCCCCGCGCGACGACGTGGTCCGCCCCGAAGCCCGCCACCAGGTCGCGGTCCTTCTCTGCTGCGTCGGCGATCACGACGAGTCCGGCGTGCTTGGCGAGCTGGACGGCGTAACCGCCGAGGGCGCCGGCCGCGCCGAGGACGGCGAGGGTCTGCCCCGGGCGGAGCGCCAGCCGCTCCAGCACCTGGGTGGCCGTGAGGCCGTTCATGGGGAGCGTGGCCGCCTCCTCGATGCTCGAGCCCGCCGGCATGCGGGTGAGGCTGTCGTCCGGCGCGATCAGGTACTCGGCGTACGCGCCGCGGTGCTCGCCGAGCGGCAGCGCTATCGCCATCACCTCGTCGCCGACCTGCCAGCGACTGCCGTCGCCCACCTCGTCGACCACTCCCGCGGCATCCATCCCCGGCACGTAGGGCGGAGCAACGGCGTCGAGCGGTCGGCGTCCCGAGCGGAGCGTGGTGTCGGTGGGATTCACCGCGGCCGCCGCGACGCGGATCCGCACCTCCACCGGCCCGGGGTGCGGGTCCGGCAGTTCGAGCCGGGTGAGGACCTCAGGGCCGCCGGGCGTGGAGAATCCGATCGCCTTCATCCCCCGACGCTATGCGGAGGGGCCGGACCGGGACAGCCCTTGCGGCTCCCTGCCTCTCAGCCCTTCATTCGCGCGCCGGCGGGGTCGTAGAACGGCCGGCGCGCGATGGTGGCCGGATACTGCACGCCCTTGCACTCGACGCCGAAGCCGCCCGCCTCCACATCGACGTCCGGTCCGACCGTGCCGAGGCCGACCGCGCCGCCGAGGGTGTAGCCGTAGGCGCCGCTGGTCAGCCGCCCCACCCGACGGCCGTTCTGCAGGATCGACTCGTCGTGCACGAACACCGGCGACGGGTCGTCGAGGCGCACGAACACCGTCCGGGAGGCGGGCCTCGCCGGACCCAGCGCCGCGAGGGCGTCGGCGCCGGAGAAGCCGCCGTCCTTGCCTGCCGCCACGGTGAAGCCGAGCCCGGCGGAGTACGGGTCGTCGAGCTGGCCGATGTCGTGGCCGAGGTGGCGGAAGCCCTTCTCGCTGCGGAGGGAGTCGAGCGCGAAGAATCCGGCAGGCCGCACGCCGAGGTCCGCACCGGCGGCCATCAGGGCGTCGAACACGTCGACCGCGAGCTCTGCGCTCACGTACAGCTCGTAGCCGAGCTCGCCCACGAAGCTGACGCGGAGTGCGTAGGCGTAGCCGCTCGCGATCTCCACCTCTCGTCCGTGCAGGTACGGGTGTGCGGCGTCCGACCAGTCCTCCGGCGACACCCGGGTCATCAGCTCCCGGGAGCGCGGGCCCATCACGGCGATCGTGGCGTAGGCCGCTGTCGCGTCGAACACGGCTGCCCCGGTGCCTGCCGCGGCGCGGCGCACGATGGAGAGGGTCTTGTCGAGCGTGGCGGTGGGCATCACCAGGAGGAAGCGATCGTCGGCCAGTCGCGTCACCGTGCCGTCCAGCTCGATGCGGCCCGTTGCGTTGAGCTGCAGCGTGTAGACGGCTCGGCCGACCGGCACATCGAGGTCGGCGGTGAACGTCCGCTGCAGCACCGCCAGCGCATCCGTGCCGGCGACCTCGAGCTTCGCGAACGAGCTGAGGTCGAACACGGCGACGGCCTCCCGTGCCGCGCGGTGCTCCTCCCCCACCCTGTCGAACCAGCCGGCCCGTCCGTAGCTGTACTCGTAGTCGGGCGTGGTGCCGGGCTCGCCGTACCAGTTGGCGCGCTCCCAGCCGTTCACCTCTCCGAAGGCGCCACCGAGCGCGCGGACACGCTCGTGCAGCGGCGTCCGTCGCACATCGCGAGCGGTGGTCATCTGCAGCTGGGGCCAGTGCATCGCGTACAGGCGGCCCAGTCCCTCCCGCGTCCTGTCGTGCAAATAGCGGCGATTGCTCTGGTGGCGGGAGAAGCGGCGCACGTCGACCGCGAAGGCGTCGAACTGCGGGACGCCGGAGGTCACCCACGCGGCGAGCTCTCGGCCCGCCCCCGGACCGAAGATGATGCCCTGCGAGTTCATGCCGGCACCGACGAAGAGCCCCTCGACATCGCCCGTCTCCCCCAAAACGAAGTTCGCGTCGGGGGTGAAGCTCTCCGGCGCGTTGAGGAACCGGTCGTACCCCGCCTCCCCCAGTGCAGGAACGGTCTTCTCCGCAGCGCCGCGCACGGGTGCGAAGTGCTCCCAGTCGGGCGGGAACTCGGCGAACCCACCCGAGGGCACCTCCGGCACCGCACGCGGAACGCCGTTCGGCTCGAAGGCGCCGAGGAGGAGGCGCCCTCGCTCGTGCCGGATGTAGTAGCTGGAGTCGACGTCGCGCAGGACGGGCAGGGTGGGAACGGCGCCCTCGATCGGGTTGCTGCGCACGTGCGCGTGCTCGGCCGCGTACAGCGGCACGGAGGCGCCGGCGGTGGCCGCCAGGTCGCGGGTCCACAAACCGCCGGTGAGAACGACCACCTCGGCGGTGACGGATCCCTGATCGGTGAGCACGCCGATCACGCGTCCGCGGTCGGTGAGGATCCGCTGCACCCTGACCCCTTCGCGGATGGTCACGCCCGCCTCGTGCGCGAGCTTCCCGTAGGCGACGGCGGCGTACCCGGGGTTCACGTGCCCGTCGTCCGGGAAATGCAGCCCGTGCAGGATCCCGTGGGTGAGTGCGAGGGGCCAGAGCTCGCCGAGCGCCGCCGCGTCCACCGGCT
>DATCMN010000430.1:0-2347 GCA_036563405.1 Naasia sp.
TCAGCTTCGTCGGGTACCCGCTCGCGCTCGCCTGGTTTCCGCACCTGCTCTGAGGCTGCTGCGGCCTGCCGGATCAGTCCACGCGGGTGAAGCGTCGTCGGCGCGGTGGTTCTATCACCCGCGCCGAGGACGCTTCACCCGCGGGGAGGTCAGGCGAAGGCCTCCGGGGGCGGGCAGGCGCAGACCAGGTTCCGGTCGCCGTAGGCCTGGTCGATGCGGCGGACGGGCGGCCAGTACTTGCCCCGGATCCGGGCGGTCAGGGTGGCGGAGTCGGCGGCCGCGCCCGCGAACGGGTAGACAGCCTCCTCCCGGGTGTACGGGTGGGTCCACTCCTCCGCAGTCGCCGCGACCGCCGTGTGCGGGGCGTTCCGCAGCGGGTTGTCGTCCCTCGGCCACTCCCCTGAGCCGACCCGCTCCGCCTCACCCTTGATCGCGGCCATAGCGTCGACGAACCGATCGAGCTCGGCGAGATCCTCGCTCTCGGTCGGCTCCACCATGAGCGTCCCCGGCACCGGGAAGGACATCGTCGGCGCGTGGAAGCCGTGGTCCACGAGCCGCTTCGCCACGTCGTCGACGGTGACGCCGGTCGCGGCGGTGAGCGGGCGCAGATCGAGGATGCACTCGTGCGCGACGAGTCCGTTGTCGCCGCGATAGAGCACCGGGAAGTGCTCGCCCAGGCGTACGGCCAGATAGTTGGCGGCGAGGACGGCTGCTCCGGTCGCCTCCCGGAGGCCCTCGGCGCCCATCATCCGGACGTAGGCCCAGCTGATCGGCAGGATCGACGGCGACCCGAACGGAGCGGCCGAGACCGGAGGGCGCTCCGCCTCGTCGCCGCCGCGCTGCGACTGCGCGTGGCCGGGCAGGAACGGCGCCAGGTGCGCCTTCACGGCCACCGGCCCGACGCCCGGCCCCCCGCCGCCGTGCGGGATGCAGAACGTCTTGTGCAGGTTGAGATGCGAGACGTCGCCGCCGAAGTCACCGAACCGGGCGTAGCCGAGCAGGGCGTTGAGGTTCGCGCCGTCGACGTAGACCTGGCCGCCCGCGGCGTGGACGGCGTCGGTGACGGCCCGGATCTCGTGCTCGTACACGCCGTGGGTCGACGGGTAGGTGACCATCAGGGCTGCGAGGTCGTCCTGGTGCTCCTCGATCTTGTCGTGCAGGTCGTCGAGGTCGACGTTCCCGAGCTCGTCGCAGGCGACCACGACCACCTTCAGGCCGGCGAGCACCGCGGAGGCGGCGTTGGTGCCGTGCGCGCTCGACGGGATGAGGCACACCGTGCGGGCGCCGTTCCCATTGGCGCGGTGGTAGGCGCGGATGGCGAGTAGCCCGGCCAGCTCGCCCTGGCTGCCCGCGTTCGGCTGCAGCGAGACCCGGTCGTAGCCGGTGACATCGGCGAGCCACGTCTCCAGCTGGCCGATGAGCTCCAAGTAGCCGCGCACGTCGTCGGCCGGCGCGAACGGGTGGATCGATGCGAACTCCGGCCAGGTGACGGCCTCCATCTCCGCCGCCGAGTTGAGCTTCATGGTGCACGAGCCGAGCGGGATCATGCCCCGATCGAGCGCGTAGTCGAGGCTCGACAGGTAGCGCAGATAGCGCATCATCGCCGTCTCGCTGTGGTGGGTCCGGAAGACGGGGTGGGTGAGGAAGTCGGACTCGCGCCGCAGCTCGGGGGGCTCGACGTCCCGGAGGGACGATCCGTAGTCCGCGAATCCGAATGAGTGCTCGCCGTCGGCGGCGCAGGTGAGCGCATGGGTGAGCAGCATGCTCGTTCCGGGGTCTGCGGCGCTCACCTCGTCGAGGCTCACGCCGATCGTGGTGGCGTCGACGCGGCGCAGCAGCAGGCCGTGAGAGCCGGCGCGCGCGACAGCCTCGTCCGCGTCCGAGACGCGGACGGTGAACGTGTCGAAGAACGCGGGCGTGAGCACCTCGAATCCCGCCTCGGTGAGAGCGTCCGCCGCCGCCGCCGCCGCGCCGCGCACCTTGCGCGCGATGTGCCGCAGGCCGTCCGGCCCGTGGTACACCGCGTACATGCTCGCCATCACGGCCAGCAGCACCTGGGCGGTGCAGATGTTGCTCGTCGCCTTCTCCCGCCGGATGTGCTGCTCGCGCGCCTGCAGGCTGAGCCGGTAGGCGGGGGCCCCGTCCGCGTCGACGCTCACCCCGACGAGGCGGCCGGGGAGCTGCCGCTCGAGCCCCGCCCGCACCGCCAGGTAGCCGGCGTGCGGGCCGCCGAAGCCCATCGGCACCCCGAACCGCTGGGTGGTGCCGACCGCGACGTCGGCGCCGAGCTCGCTGGGCGGGCGGAGCAGGGTCAGCGCGAGCAGGTCTGCGGCCACCACGGTGACGG
>DATCMN010000431.1:0-9049 GCA_036563405.1 Naasia sp.
CCCCGAGGAGATCTCCGCGCTGATGCTCGGCATGGAGCGTGCAGCGTGAGACGCCTGAGGGACAACGTGGCGAGCGTGCTCGTCGCCACAGTCGCCGCGGCCTTCGGGGTGTTGATCCTCCGCGTCATCGGAGTGCTCGACATTGCGCTCCGCGCGGACGACGTCACGGGAGACAGCGACACCGTCACCCTGCTGCTCCGGCTGGTCGCGATCGTCTTCCTGGTGGTCGCGGTGTACGTGAGCGCCATCGTCACCGCGAACACCTTCGCGACAGTCATCGCCGGGCGGACGCGCACCATCGCGCTGCTCCGCCTCCTCGGCTCGTCGGCATCGGCGCAGCGCCGGGCCGTGGCTCGGGAGGGCCTCCTCGTCGGCCTCGCAGGGTCGGCCCTGGGCTTCCTCGTGGGCACCGGCGCCGCCGCCGCCCTCACCGCCATCGCCGTCGCCGCGGGCTGGCTCCCCGACGCCTACTACGGCTACGTCGAGTCGAGCGCGATCTGGCCGATGGTCGCGGTCGTGCTCACCACCTGGCTCGCCTCGTGGGTCGGCTCCCGGCGCGTGCTCACCGTCACCCCCCTCGAGGCGCTGGGTGCCTCGGGCGAGCGCAACGCCGCGGAGGCGACTTCACGCAGCCGCAGCGTCGGCGCCGTCGTGCTGCTCTCCATCGGCGGAGCGCTGCTCCTCCTCAGCCTCCTCGCCGGTCTCGTGTCGCCGCTCGGCGTGCTGATCGGACTGGTGGGCGGGGTCATCTCCTTCGCCGGGGTCATCGTCGGCGCCACCCGGGTGATGCCGCCGGCACTCCGCCTGGTCGGCCGCGCTCTGGGCAACGGCCCGGCCGCGCGCCTCGCTGCCGAGAACGCGCTCCGCTACCCGGAGCGCTCATCCCGCACCACCATCGGTCTGGTTATCGGGGTGGCGCTGCTCACGACCTTCGGGGTCGGTACCGCGAGCTTCGAACAGCTCGTGCGGAGCGCACAGGCGACCCAGCCCGACGTGTACCAGGGCATCGACGAGATGCTGAACGCGGTGACGGCGATCTTCGGGGTGCTGATCGGGTTCAGTGCGCTCATCGCGGCCATCGGCATGGTCAACAACCTGTCGCTGAGCGTGCTGCAGCGAACCCGTGAACTCGGCCTGCTGCGCGCGCTCGGCTTCACCGGGAGTCAGATCCGGCGGATGATCCTCGCGGAGAGCGCACAGCTGACCGCGGCCGCCGTGCTGGTCGGGGTGGCGCTCGGGGTGACGTACGGCTGGGTCGGGGCGCAGTCGCTGCTCGGAGCGATCAACGGCTCGCCGGGTCTGGTGGCGCCGGGCATGCCGTGGGAGCTGCTCGGCATCATCGCCGTGTCCGCCGCGGTGCTCACCTGGGCGGCCTCGGTCGCGCCGTCCCGCCGGGCGACCGCCGTCTCCCCTGTCGCCGCCCTGGCCGTCGACTGAGGCGCCGGACGCGGGAAGGGCCGGGAGCGACAGCTCCCGGCCCTTTCACGGCATTGCTGCCAGTGCTCAGTGCACGCCGATCAGTGCACGCCGATCAGTGCACGCCGATGGCGTGCCACCTGTTGATCTGCTTGACCTGCCAGTGCATCGTGATGAGGTCGACCAGCGCACCGATGCCGAACACCCCGAAGGTGAGCAGCCAGATGGTGCCCTTCACGGGCTTCCCCAGGTAGAAGTGCGGGATGCCGAACACGCCCACGAGGCTGAAGAGCATGAGGGCGTAGGCGCGTCCCGTCGACACCGGCGGCAGCCAGGTGTCGAACGGGTGGTCCTGCTGGGTCGGATAGAACTTGAGCGGCGCTGCGGGGTAGGGCAGCGCAAGCGTCTCGGGCATCGGGTCTCCTTATGACGACTACCTACCCTAATCACGATTGATCAGGGGTTTGAGTCCCCACTCCGGGCGACAGTCCTCCAAATGGAGGACAGCGGGGTGGTACGGTACGACACGCGCGGCAGGATTGCAACAGTGCCATCTGATCAGGACTTTCGCCTGCGTGTTACCACGCCGTGATGCGACGCGCCGCTTTCTGCGGAGGTTCAACCACAACCTGAGACGAGTTGCCTCCGGCGGCGGCTGTCAGAGGAAATCGGGGTCGTATCCCTCATCCACCACCGGCGCTGCCACCGAGGCGTGGTGGCCCCGGAGGAGCCGCGTGCGATTCGCCAGGTCGGTGATCGTCGCCTCAACGGGGATCACTACAGACGAGTCGGACACCGGCACGGAGGTGATCTGGCTGGAGGGCCCGATCAGCATCTCGACCGTGCTGATGCGGCCGTCCTCCCCGAGGGCCGGCATGGTCACGGTATCCGCGAGATGAGCGGTGGCGAGCGCCTTCGCATACTGGAGGACCCCGTCGGCGATCTCGTCGGCGGTGACCACATGGCGATCTGCGTACGAGAGCTCCTTCATGTCCCCAGCACACCTCCCAGGCACCCGGGAGGACAACACCTTGCGGTGCCGCAACTGGTCGTCTAACGCGAGGCGCGCACCGGCTCGTCCTGCGGCTCGGGAATCCGCTGCAGAGTCCCGGAGCCGCTCGCTGCTACCGACAGTGCCTCCACCCATGCCCTGCTGAGCTGGACGGGCCGGCTGGTCGAGTAGAGGAAGCGAAGCGGGATGGCGGGGTGCATCCACACGGTCGTCGTCCCGGGCTCCGACTCCTGCGCCCAGGTCAGCTGGAACTTCTCGTCGCGCCGCAGCTTCGCGACGATCACCGCAGCGAGGTGAGCGAGCTCGCGGTCCTCGATGTCGAGGGCGGTGGACCCGCCGTAGAAGAGCTTGCCCATGGCGCTCCCGAGAGGGTGGAGAGCCCCATCGTATCGAACCGGCTGCCCCGCGAAACTGTCGCGCCGACGATGACGTGCGGAGCGGGCTAGATCGCCAGTTCGCCCGCCCCGTGCACGCCTTTCACGCAGGTGAGACACCACCAGTCCCCCAGCACGGGATCCATGTGCATGCGGCAGCTCGGGCACAGCGGCGCGTCCAGCACGACCAGCTCCTCGTCCATGCCTCAAGTCTCGGGCGGGGCTCCCAGGGCTTGAAGGACTTGACTTGCGATCGTGCGTATGCGGCGCGGAGCGGCCGGCGGAGTTCAGACGCGGCGGCCGGAGAGGAGCCGCAGCAGGAACGCGACCGCGGCGACGAGGAGCAGTACGAGACCCACCCAGAGCAGGAACCGGACGGCCTCGAGGACGCCGCCCACGAGAAGCAGCACCACGGCGACCACCGCGAGGACGACGAGCAGGAGGTTCATGAGGATCTCTCCCTTCGCCGACGAAGGTACTCCGGCGGCGGTGCGACCGGCCAGTGGGGATCGAGGCAAGCCGACAGGTTGTTCCGAGGCGGTTCCCAGTCGGGAGGATCACCCTGGGGTCGGGTGGCAACGGAGAGGGTCCCGCTCGGGTGCGGTACTTCTGCCTCTCCGCTCGCAGCCCGGAGCCCCGCCTCTGGCGCGGGCTCCGGCGCGCCGTCCCGAGCATCGCACGCCGCGGCCGGTCGCCGATCGAGGCGGGCAGACTACCCGTCTTCGACGCGGTCCGGTACCCCGTGACGGCGGCGCGCAGCGGACTTAGCGTGAGGGCTCGGGTGGCATAGAGGGAGCCGCGGTGAACAGGGCCCTTGGCTTCTGTCCTTCTCTGCCTGAAGCCCCCGGGATGCTCCCCCGCTTCCCGGGGGCTTCGCACGCCCGGTCTCGGGACGGAACCGTCAGGAGCGGCGATCGTCTCCGGCCTCGAAGTGCTGCTCGAACGGGTTGCGGGCTTCCGGCGGGATCATCGTGATCGGCGACGTGTCGGGCCCGTAGACCGCCGGCTCGAGGTCGGGTCGCACCTCCAGTCGCGAGGGCGGAGCCTGCACGAGGCCGACGGAGCCGATCGCCCGCGCGGGAACCGTGCGCTCGGCGCGTCGTCGCGAGATGCCGGCGATCAGGCGCACCAGCAGCGCCACGGCGATCCCGAACCAAAGGGCGTAGACGCCCCATGCGAGTGCGCCGTCCGCGCCCAGCGCCAGCCAGGCGAGGGTCAGGCCGACAGCCAGCATGAGCAGCAGCGCCGGCCACACTCGTCGCATCGGACCTCCTGCGGCCAGCAAACACCCGCGGCCCGCGGTCTGGCAAGCGTTCCGCTAGGGGAACAGCGGCACCCCGGCGAGCTCCGCGGCGCGCTGCAGGTCGCGCACCAGCTCCTCCCGCCGACCGCGGACCACCACGGCACCCGGCGAGGCGTGCCAGGTGCTCACCAGGGCGGCCGCATCCCCGAGCCGGGCCGACACCTTCGCCCAGCTGCGCTGAGCGCTCCTGCCGCTCAGCACTATCGCGTGCAGGCTGCCGAGCAGGGGCAGCAGCGCCGCGAGTTCGGCCGCTCCATCGGCCACCTCCTTCGCGGTCGGGCTCGTCCGAGCAGGCGGCAGGTGCCACGGCACGATGTTCCAGTGCAGGACGCCGTGGCGGAGTCCCGCCTCGCGCCGCGCCTGCCACATGCTCTCGGAGGCGGCGTCGTCGTTGTCGACGGACACGAACCGCGACGCTGTCTCGTCACCTTCGGTGCGCGCTCCCGGCGAGTCGTGCAGCACGAGGATGCGGGCCTCGACTCCCGCCTCCGCAGGATCGAAGTCCGGCACGTCACCGCGTCGATCGCGCAGGCCCGCGACGTAGCGCCGGAGCGGCTGGCTGAGCGGCTCGGTGTAGAGCAGCGCCCGCCGCGCCTGCAGTTCCCCCGGCTCGGCGAGCGAGCGTGGCCGAACCTGGTGCATGGCGCGATCGTATCGGCCGGAGGTGACGGCGGTCGGGAGTCAGGCTTCTGCCGGCGGCGCGGCGGCTGAGGGGCGCCGCGCCGCCCGGACCCTGAGCGCCACGGCGCCGAGCACCCCGACGAGGAGCGCGACGGCGAGAGGCGGGACCACCAGCTCCGGCATCGTGACGGCCATCCCGAACACGCCGCGCGCGTAGTCCAGCATCTCGGCCGGGTACGGCAGCAGCACACGGGATCCGGCGGCCGCGCTCACCGCGGTGATCGATGCCGGGCCGATCCACAGTGCGAGGAGGCTGACGACGACGCCGACGACGCGCCCCACAGTGCGGAAGCCGCACCACGCGATCGCGACGCCGACGAGGACGGCGGGCACCCAGCGCGCGAGGTGGAGCAGCGGCTCGCGCACCGAGAAGTCGATCGTGCCGAACGGCGCGATCAGCGAGTTGAGCCAGATGCCGGCCGCCAATGCGCCCACTGCGAACGCGATCGTGGCGCCTGGCATCGCGGCGCGGGCCGCCAGCGCGAGCACCGCGGCGCCGAGCACGACGGACACGACGACGACGGCTATCAGGGCGGCGAGGTAGAGCGTCGCCGCGCCTCCCTCCTGCAGCCCGTCGCGAAGGACCACCGCCGACTGCGCCGCGGCAGCCCCCTGGGCAAGCAGCAGGCCCACGGCGATACCCCGGGTGGCCCAGCCCTTCCGCCTGTCCGACAGCAGCCGGCCGGCGAGGCCGCCCACCGCCCAGCCGAGGATCAGGAGGCCGGCGAGAAGGGTGACCGCGTAGTTGCTGAGCGGCAGCAGCGCGACCGGCATGTCCTCGGGGCGGACCTCGACCGCCCACAGGTTCTGCAGCGGCAGGCGCATCCCGGTTGCGATCCAGGGCAGCAGGCCGATCAGGGCCGCGCCGAGGCCGATGGCGACGCCGGCGAGGAAGCCGACGCGTCGGGGCTCCCGGCGGTACGGGGCGTCCCCAGGCACGGGGCCCACTGCCGCGACTCGGGCCGGCACAGCGGCATGTTCTGGGCTCTCCACACCGACACCCTGCCAGAAATGCGAAGAACCCCTGATTTCTCAGGGGTTCTGCTCGTGGGCGATACTGGGATCGAACCAGTGACCTCTTCCGTGTCAGGGAAGCGCGCTACCGCTGCGCCAATCGCCCGGGTGTTCCGCCGGATCACTCCGGGGCCGAGGTGGAGACGGGATTCGAACCCGCGTGGACGGCTTTGCAGGCCGCTGCCTCGCCTCTCGGCCACTCCACCGTACGTGGATCTCGAAGAAGTCCCACTCGAGCGGATGACGAGATTCGAACTCGCGACCCTCACCTTGGCAAGGTGATGCGCTACCACTGCGCCACATCCGCATTTCGCTGCCGCTGTTCGCGACCGCCTGACGACTCTAACCGATGCGGCAGGGGTACTCCAAACCGGGTTACGGGTGTCCGGGCGGGTGCGGGAGGTGTGGCAATATGGAGCGCGCACGGGCGATTGGCGCAGTTGGTAGCGCGCTTCCTTCACACGGAAGAGGTCATCAGTTCGAGTCTGGTATCGCCCACCACAACCCCCGGTCCGCCGGGGGTTTCTGCTTTCCCGGCGCGGGTCGTGCGGCGGACGCAACGTTCCGGCCGAACCGCTACCGCATGCCGTTGCGTCGCTGCCGAAGCGTTGCGGAACACCGCGGCATCCCGGGCGCGCCGCCTAACGGCAACCATGCGTCCTAACGGCAACCATGCGGCCTAACGGCAACCGCAGAACGTTGCCGTCAGGCCGGAACGTTGCCGTCAGGCGAGGAGGCGGGTCGGCGCGGCTATTCCGGGAAGCCGGGGCGGACGGCGGCGGTGTCCGCGATGTCGATGCGCTTCGCGCCCGACTCGGTCTCCGAGACCTCGACGCGTGGGGCGGCCGCCTCGTCGGCGTCGCTGCCCTCCCGGCCCGGCTTGTCGCCGGGGGCGCTCGTCAGCTGCTCGCGGCGCTTCGCCTCGAAGTCGTCGTCGGTCATCGCGTCCCCTCCGAGGGCTCGGGCGTCAGCTGTTTCGCCGACGGCTCGGTGTCGGGCCGGTCGGGCCGGTTCCAGGTCTTGATGACCGCCCACGCGACCGCCGCGATCGGCACGGACAGCACCGCGCCGACGATGCCGCCGAGGATTGTGCCCGCCGTCAGGGCGAGCAGAATCACGAGCGGATGCAGCCGCAGCGATTGGCCCATCACGATCGGCTGCAGCAGATCGCCCTCCAGCTGGTTGACCGCGATCACGACGATCACCACGATGAGCGCCGCCACCGGGCCGTTCGCGACGAGCGCCACCAGGGCGGCCAGGATGCCGGCCACCGTGGCGCCGACGAGCGGGATGAACGCGCCGAGGAACACGATCGCCGACAGCGGGAGCGCGAGCGGCACCCCGAGGATGAGGAGCGCCGCGCCGATCCCCACTGCGTCGACGAGCGCCACGATCGCGGTGCCCCGGACATAGCCGCCCAGCGTCTTCACCGAGACGCGGCCGATCCGGCGTCCCCGCTCGAGCCGCTCCCCGCGGAAGGGGCGCAGGAAGAACTCCCAGATGACGTCGCCGTCCTTGAGGAAGAAGAACAGCAGCACGATCAGGAGGAAGAGTCCGGTGAGCACCTCGGTGACGGCGAGCACTCCGGCGAGGGCGCTCGAGCCGAACTGGCTGCTCGTCACGTAGTCGAGGACGGCGTCGCGCGCGTCGTCGATCTGCGACTGGTCGATCGGGAGATCGGTCCCCGCAAGGAAGCGCTGCAGCTCGTCGACCCCCTCCGACGCGCTCTTCACGAGTTCGCTCCACTGTCCGCGCACTGTGAAGACGATGGCGGTCAGCACTCCGCCGATGACGAGCAGCCCGCCGAGCAGCGTGATCCAGGTCGCGAGCAGCTTCGGCAGCCCGCGCCGCCGGAGGAACCGCACCACCGGGGAGAGTGCGGCGGCGAGGATCACCGCGATGAGGATCGGGATGACGACGAGCTTCAGTTGAACCAGCGCGTAGACGACGGCGACGGCGAGAACGAGGATCAGGAGCAGCTGGCCGCTGCGCAGGGCCACGCGACCGAGACGGTCACCCCACGCGGACGAGGGCGCGGAGCGGTGCGGGCCGGCAGGATCGGACATCCTCCGACCCTACGGGCGGGCGCGGGAGGGCCTGGACCCCCTTGATTCCGGGCCTCTCCTTCCGGATCGCTCCGCAGCGGGACGCTTCGGGGCCGGCGTGAGGTCGCGGAAGCCGAGGGTCCGATCGAGCACCAGACCGAGCAGCGCGGCGACCAGGAACGAGTGCGTGAAGACGGCCACCAGCCCGATCGCCTGGGCGATCAGCTGGAAGAAGCGCCCCGAATACGCAAGGCCGGTGTCGGTGGCGAGGATCCCGAGGAACAGGAGCCCGACCGCCCCACCGCCGAGGTGGGCGATGACCGCGTGCACCGGTGCTGGCGCCCCCCGGCGGGCCGCGATGCGTCCCGCCGCGGTGCACACCGCGCCCGCGAGCGCGCCGAGCACCAGCGCGGAGAGCGGCGCGACCGAGCCGCCCGCCGCCGCGGACGCGGCCAGCCCGGCGACGAGGCCGCGCACTCCGGCGGCGGTGGCGTGGGCGCGCGGGTCGAACCACTCGAGCGCCGCTCCGGTCAGCGCGCCCGCGCTGCCCGCGGCGATCGCGGTGATCACGGAGAGCGCCGCGTAGCCGTCTGCCGCCCCCTCCGCACCGCCCGCGGCGGCGAGGGCGCCCACCAGGGCGACCGACGCGCCGGCGAGCAGGAACCCCTCGTCGGCGGGCGCGCGGTCGCCCTCCCCCGGAGGGGCGAGAGGCCCGCGCCGCAGCACCAGGAGCAGTGCGAGGGCCGCCGCGCCTCCGCTGACGTGCACGGCGGAGGCGCCGGAGAAGTCGAGGAACCCGGTGAAGATGAGCGAACGGAGCCCCGAAGCCAGCCAGCCGCCCTCCGTGCCGGATCCGGTGAAGGTGAGGTCGAACACCCAGCCCAGCTGCGGGAAGAGGACGAGGAGCGACCACGCGCCCGCGAACACCAGCCAGGCGACCCGGCGGACGGGTCCGGCGCCGACGGCGACCACGGCGACAGCAGAGAGGGCGACGGAGGCGAAGAAGGCAGCACGGCCGAGCTCCGGCGACACCCCTGTCGCTGCAACCAGGTCGGGCAGCTGTGCGCCGAGCCCGATGCTGGCCGGGTCGAGGCCGAGAACCCCGGGCAGTCCCAGGTAGCCGACCCCGTCAGTGGCGCCGAAGGCCATCGCGTAGCCGACGAGCACCCACAGCACGAGGACCAGCGCGCCTGCACCGAAGACC
>DATCMN010000439.1:0-10665 GCA_036563405.1 Naasia sp.
AACCGTTCAGCTCGGTTCGAGCGTCCCGCGCGTTCGTATGATGACCGTCCTGCGCGCTCGGAGCGTCCCGACCGCTCGTACGATGACCGTCCCGCGCGCCCCGAGCGCCCGTACCGCGCCGGCACCGAGCGTCCTGCCCGCGAGGAGCGTCCGCGCCGCGAGTACCGGGAGGACCGCCCTGCTCGCTCCGAGCGTCAGTACAGCGACGACCGGTGGGCCGGCGATCGCCCCGCGCGGACGCGCGACTACCGCGACGTCGAGCGCGGCGGGCGCCCCGACCGCAAGATGAGCGACGTCCACGACGTCGTCCTCGAGCGACTCGAGGCCGTCGCCACCACCGCCGGAGAGGTCGAGGGCGTCACCTTCGCCGACCTGGGGCTGGGCGCCAACATCGTCCGCTCGCTCGCGGAGCTCGGCGCCGAGACGCCGTTCCCGATCCAGGCGGCCACCATCCCGGACGTCCTGCAGGGCCGCGACGTGCTCGGCCGCGGCCGCACCGGCTCCGGCAAGACCATCGCGTTCGGCGCCCCGCTGGTGGAGCTGGTGCTGCGCGCCGGTGCCGGCGGCAAGCGAGCCGTGGGCCGTGGGCCGAAGGCGCTGATCCTCGCACCCACGCGGGAACTGGCGCTGCAGATCGACCGCACCATCCAGCCGATCGCCCGCAGTGTGGGCCTCTTCACCACCCAGGTGTACGGCGGCGTGCCGCAGGCCCGGCAGGTGGGCGGTCTCCGCCGCGGCGTCGACATCGTGATCGGCACGCCCGGGCGCGTCGGCGACCTCGCCGCCCAGGGCCACCTCGACCTCAGCGGCGTGCAGATCGTCGTCCTCGACGAGGCGGACCACATGTGCGACCTCGGCTTCCTCGAGCCGGTGCAGGACATCCTCCGCCAGACCGAGCGGGGCGGGCAGCGCCTGCTGTTCTCCGCGACGCTGGACAAGGGCGTCGCCACCCTCGTCGACGAATTCCTGCGCAACCCGTCGGTGCACGAGGTGGCGGGCGAGGACCAGGCGTCCTCGACCATCGACCACCGCGTGCTCGTCATCGACCAGAAGGACAAGGTCCGCCTGGTCGCCGACCTCGCGCGGACGCAGGGCAAGATCCTCGTCTTCGCCCGCACCCGCGCCTTCGCCGAGCAGCTCGCCGAGGACCTGTCGATGGCGGGCGTCCCCGCCATCAGCCTGCACGGCGACCTCAACCAGGCCAAGCGCACGCGCAACCTGGAGCGGCTGACCAGCGGCCGCGTCGACGTGCTGGTGGCGACCGATGTCGCCGCCCGCGGCATCCACGTCGACGACATCGCCGTGGTCGTCCAGGCCGACGCGCCCGAGGAGTACAAGACGTACCTGCACCGCTCGGGCCGCACCGGCCGTGCGGGCAAGGCGGGCACCGTCGTGACGCTCATCGCGCGGGGCCGCCGCCGCCGTCTCGAGGAGCTCCTCGGCCGCGCGGAGATCGTCGCCGACTTCACCTCGGTGGAGGCGGGCGGCGACCTGCCGGAGGACCTCGCGAGCTAGCAGCACGCTGTCCGTAGTCGCGGTCGCCGTCGCAGGCGGCCGCGCGCGTCCTAGTGCCGGCCGGCACCCGTCGCGCGGTGCGAGCACCCGTCCCGCGGTGCATAGCGCCTCACGCGGTCGGTGTACCCACCGCGTGTGGCGCCTCGCACCGCGCGACGGGTGTACGCACCGCGTGACGGTGGGTCGCTCCGAGCTGCGGTCAGCCGACAGCGAGGAGGGCGGCGGCCGCCAGTGCGAGCACCAGGCCGAGAGCCTGCACCCGCGTGATCCGCTCCTTCAGCACTATCGCCGCCAGCGCGATAGTGCCCGCCGGATAGAGCGCGGTGAGCACCGAGACGACCGTGAGATCACCGGTCCGCACGCCGATCAGGAACAGCACGTTGGCGGTGCCGTCGAGGATCCCGCAGAGCGCCGCGAGGCGCACGCTCCACGGTCGTGCCGACCGCCCGCGGGTGCTCAGCGCGACTATCGCGAGGGCGCCGAACATCAGCGTCGCGCTGACCGTGCGGTTGGCGAGCAGCGGCACGACGCCGGAGTCGGCGGGCGTCGCGTCGATCAGCACCAGGAAGATCCCGATGAACGTGCCGGACCCGACGGCCATCGCGATCCCGCGCGGACTGGCTCGCACCGCCGTCTTCTCCGGCACGATGGCCACCAGTACCACGGCCACGAGCGCGAGCGGCAGCCCGATCAGTCCGATCGGGGAGAGCCTCTCGCCCTGCGCGAAGCCCCAGGCCACGGGCACCACAGCGGACACCAGTGCCGTGATGGGCGACAGCACGCTCATCGGGCCGAGGGCGAGGCAGGCGTAGAGCAGGGTGAGCGCGAGCGCGCCGGAGACGCCGGACAGCGCGCCCAGCAGCACGGCCTCGGCGGACCAGCGGCCGCCCAGCAGCGGCAGCGCCGCGACGAGCACGACGAGGCCCGCGACCGCGGACAGCGCGGCGGTGCGCAGGGCTCCTGCGCGTCGCGAGGAGAGGCCGCCGAGGAAGTCGGCGGCGCCGTAGACGAGCCCACCGGCCAGGCCGAGGACGGCGGCGAGGAGGGCGGTCATCCCTCCCATCCTGGCACCCGGGACGGTCGGCGGCCGCGGCTACCATGGCCCGCATGCCCTCACCCACGCTGGTCCGCGAACCGCTGGAGATCCTGCGGACGGTGTTCGGGTACGACGGCTTCCGGGGCGATCAGGCGGCGGTCATCGACCACGTGGCCGGTGGCGGGAACGCCGTGGTGCTCATGCCCACGGGCGCGGGCAAGTCGCTGTGCTACCAGGTGCCGGCCCTCGCCCGCCCGGGCACCGGCGTCGTGGTGTCCCCGCTCATCGCACTGATGCAGGACCAGGTGGACGCCCTCCGTGCTGTCGGCGTCCGGGCGGAGTTCCTCAACTCGACGCAGGACGGCTCCGAGCGGTCGCGCGTCGAGTCGGGGCTGCTGGCCGGCGAGATCGACCTCCTGTACGTGGCGCCGGAGCGGCTGGCGCTCGAGTCGACCCGGCGGCTCCTCGACAGCGTCGCGTCCGGGCCGGGCCTCAGCGTGCTCGCCATCGACGAGGCGCACTGTGTGGCGCAGTGGGGGCACGACTTCCGACCCGACTACCTGACGCTGGGCGACCTGGGCGAGCGCTGGCCCGGGGTGCCCCGGATGGCCCTGACCGCCACGGCGACGGAGGCGACTCACCGGGAGCTCACGTCCCGGCTGTCGCTCGGCGACGCGGAGCACTTCGTCGCGAGCTTCGACCGCCCGAACATCGCCTACCGGATCGTCGCCAAGAACGAGGTCCGCAAGCAGCTCCTCGACTTCCTCCGCGCCGAGCACGCGGGCGACGCCGGCATCGTCTACGCGCTCTCGCGCAACAGCGTCGAGCAGACCGCCGAGTTCCTCAGCAGCAACGGCATCTCGGCCCTGCCGTACCACGCCGGCCTCGACTCCCGCACCCGTGCTCTGCATCAGCAGCGCTTCCTCCGCGAGGACGGCATCGTGATGGTCGCGACCATCGCGTTCGGCATGGGGATCGACAAGCCGGACGTCCGCTTCGTCGCGCACATCGACCTGCCGAAGTCCGTCGAGGGGTACTACCAGGAGACCGGCCGAGCGGGCCGCGACGGGCTCCCGTCGACGGCGTGGCTCGCCTACGGCCTGCAGGACGTGGTGCAGCAGCGCCGGATGATCGACTCGTCGGAGGGCGACGCAGCTCACCGCCGGCGCCTGGCGGCCAACCTCGAGGCGATGCTCGCCCTGTGCGAGACGGTGCAGTGCCGGCGCGCCCGGCTGCTCGCCTACTTCGGGCAGGAGGCCGCCGAGTTCTGCGGCAACTGCGACACCTGCCTGGAGAAGCCGGCCACCTGGGACGGCACAGTTCCGGCGCAGAAGTTCCTGTCGACCGTCGTCCGCCTGCAGCGCGAGCGGGGACAGAAGTTCGGCGGCGGCCAGATCATCGACATCCTGCGCGGCAGGGAGACGCCGCGCACCAAGCAGCACGGCCACGAGAAGCTGGCCACGTGGGGGATCGGCGCGGACCTCGCCGAGCAGCAGTGGCGCGGCGTGCTCCGCCAGCTGCTCGCCCAGAACCTGATCGGCGTCACGGATGACGGCTACGGCACGCTCGTCCTCTCCGCGGGCAGCGCCGCAGTGCTTTCCGGTGAGCGGAAGGTGGTGCTGCGCGTCGACCCGGTGAAGCCCGCGCGCGGCCGGGGCGGCAGCGGTGGTCGGGCCCCCGCGGGAGAGGACCTTCCCGCCGAGGCCGCGCCGCTGTTCGAGCGGCTGCGCGAATGGCGCGCAGGGCAGGCGCGCGAGCAGGGCGTGCCCGCCTACGTGGTGTTCGGCGATGCGACCCTCCGTGAGCTGGCCGTGCGCCGCCCGGCCGACCGCTCCGGCCTCACCGGCATCAGCGGGATCGGCGAGACGAAGCTCGAACGCTACGGGGACGCTCTGCTCGAGGTGCTCGCCGGGTGATCGGGACGGAGCGTCTGGTGCTGCGCACCTGGCGGGACGACGACCTCGAGCCGTTCGCCGCGTTGAACGCCGATCCGGAGGTCATGCGGCACTTCCCGCACCCGCTCGCTCGCGCGGAGAGCGACGCGCTCGCAGGCCGCATCCGCGACCACCTCGATGCCTCCGGCTGGGGCCTGTGGGCGGTCGAGCTCGCCGCCACCGGTGTGTTCCTGGGCTTCACCGGGCTGGCCGTGCCGAGATTCGACGCGCCGTTCCTGCCGGCGACCGAAGTGGGCTGGCGTCTGCGGCGCTCGGCATGGGGCAACGGCTACGCCACCGAGGCCGCACGTGCCGCGGTGGGGTTCGCGTTCGGTTCCCTCGGCCTGGACCAGGTCGTCTCCTTCACCGCGGCGGGGAACGAGCGCTCGCGCGCGGTGATGCGGCGGCTGGGCATGTCGCACGACCCCGCCGACGACTTCGACCATCCCGCCCTGCCCGCCGGCTCGCCGCTGCGCCGGCACGTCCTCTACCGACTCGGCAGGGCGCCGCAACCCCCGGATGGTGAGGACCCCTCGCGGCTACCGTCGTCCCCATGACGTTCAACGACAACGCGCGCCTCGACCCCAGCAAGGTGCGGCGCCGCAAGCGCGGAGCGGCCATCGGAGCGGGCGGCGGCGGTGTGCTCGTCCTCGCGCTGGCTCTGCTCGGCCCGATCCTCGGCGTTGACCTCAGTGGCGTCGGGCAACTGCTCGGCGGCGGCGGCGCAGGCGGCGGAACGTCACAGGACCAGGGCGAGACCCTCGACCAGTGCCAGACGGGGGAGACGGCGAACGCGTCGCTCGACTGCCGGATGGTGGGCGCGGCGACCTCGCTGGACGCCTACTGGGCGGAGGAGGCGGGCGCCATCGGGGTCACGTCCTATGCGACCCCCGAGTTCTACCTCTTCGAGGGCGGGACCGAGACGGGATGCGGATCCGCCACCTCGGCGGTCGGCCCCTTCTACTGCCCGCCGGACAGCGCCCTGTACATGGACACCGGCTTCTTCGAGGACCTGCGCACCCGTTTCGGCGCGGAGGGCGGGCCGCTCGCCGAGATGTACGTCGTCGCGCACGAGTGGGGTCACCACATGCAGAACCTGACCGGGGTGCTCGCGGAGTCCCAGGACGGGGAGACGGGGCCCACCTCGAACGCGGTGCGCGTCGAGCTCCAGGCCGACTGCTTCGCCGGCGCCTGGGCGGCGGCCGCCTCCGACACCGAGGACCCGTCCGGCGTCCCACTGCTCGAGGAGATCACCGATGAGCAGGTGCGCCAGGCCGTGAGCGCCGCCGAGGCGGTCGGCGACGACCGCATCCAGGGCACCACGGCCAACTCCCACACCTGGACGCACGGCTCCGCCGACCAGCGCGAGAAGTGGTTCCTCACCGGCTTCCGGGGCGGCTCGACCGCCTGCGACACGTTCGCCCCCGCGACCCCGTGAGCGGCACGAGCCCCCTCCCGAACCTGAGAGAGTGAAGCCATGAGTACTTCCGGGGGAACCCGCGCCATCATCGCAGCCCTTCTCGCCAATACCGGGATCGCGGTGACGAAGTTCATCGCCGCCGCGTTCTCCGGCTCGGCGTCGATGCTCGCCGAGGGCGTGCACTCGCTGGCGGACGCCGGCAACCAGCTGCTGCTGCTGATCGGCGGTCGGCGGGCACGGCGGGCTGCGACCGAGGAGCACCCGTTCGGCTACGGGCGCAGCCGGTACGTGTACGCGTTCATCGTGGCGATAGTCCTGTTCTCGGTCGGCGGCCTGTACTCGCTGTACGAGGGCGTGCACAAGATCCAGGACCCGCACCCGCTGGAGATCCCGTGGCTGCCCGTCGTGGTGCTGCTGGTGGCGATCGTCCTCGAGTCCTTCTCGCTGCGCACTGCGGTCAAGGAGTCGAACCACGTGCGCGGCAACCAGACCTGGGTGCAGTTCGTCCGCAGGGCGAAGTCGCCCGAGCTGCCCGTCGTCCTCCTCGAGGACATCGCCGCGCTCCTCGGGCTCGTGTTCGCCCTGATCGGCGTGAGCATCGCGTGGGTCACCGGTGACGGCACCTGGGACGGCATCGGCACGCTCGCGATCGGAGTGCTCCTCGTGGCGGTGGCCGTGATCCTCGGCCTCGAGATGAGCAGCCTGCTGATCGGCGAAGGCGCCACCCGCGAGGACATGGGGAAGATCCGCGCGGCCATCGAGGCCGGACCCGAGGTGGACTCGATCATCCACGCGAAGACCCTCTACCTCGGTCCCGACGAGCTCTTGGTCGCCGCGAAGGTGGCGATGGCTCCGACGACGTCGCTCGGCGACATCAGCACGCGCATCAACGCCATCGAGTCGCGGGTGCGCGAGGCGGTGCCCGTCGCCCGCGTCATCTACCTCGAGCCGGACGTCCGCCAGCCGGCGAAGGTGTAGCCGATGCGGGGCCTGTACCCCGAGATCGAGCCGTACGCCTCGGGGATGCTCGATGTCGGTGACGGTCACCGCATGCACTGGGAGGCCTGCGGCAACCCCGACGGGAAGCCGGCGGTGTTCCTGCACGGCGGTCCCGGCGGCGGCTCCTCGCCCGCGCACCGGAGGCTCTTCGATCCGGAGCGCTACCGGATCGTGCTGCTCGACCAGCGCGGCTGCGGGCGGAGCACCCCGCACGCCTCGGAGGGCGAGGCGGGGCTGGAGGCGAACACGACCTGGCATCTCGTCGACGACCTCGAGCTGCTGCGCCGGCACCTGGGGATCGACAGGTGGCTGGTGTTCGGCGGCTCGTGGGGGAGCGCGCTCGCCCTCGCCGATGCGGAGACCCACCCGGACCGCGTCACGGAGCTCGTGCTGCGGGGTGTGTTCACCCTGCGCAGGAGCGAGCTCGACTGGTTCTACGAGGGCGGTGCCGCCAACATCTTCCCCGACCTGTGGGAAGACTTCCTCCGTCCCGTCCCTGTGGCGGACCGCTACGGCAGCCTGATCGAGGCGTACGGCCGCCTGCTCGCGGATCCGGATCCCTCGGTTCACGGTCCCGCGGCGGTCGCGTGGTCGACGTGGGAGGCGGGGACGCTCACCCTCCTGCCGCGGCCCGAGCTCGTCGCGTCGTTCGGCGACCCGCGCTACGCGCTCGCCTTCGCGCGGATCGAGAACCGCTACTTCCGGCACGGCGGCTGGTTCGAGGAGGGACAGCTGATCCGCGACGCAGGACGTCTCGCGTCCATCCCAGGAGTGATCGTGCAGGGCCGCTACGACATCTGCACCCCGCCCGTGACGGCGTGGGACCTCGCCCGCGCCTGGCCGGAGGCGGACCTGCGCATCATCGCCGACGGGGGCCACGCCTTCGACGAGCCGGGCATCCTCGACGCGCTCGTCACGGCGACCGACGGCTTCGCATCCTGACCTTGTCGGCTCCCGCGGACAGGGCTAGCGTGGCGCCGTCCGCGCCGGAGCGGACGGAAGCGAGAAGGCGATGACGCGGAACCGCCGGGCGCTGCCCGAGGACCGGGTACTGCTCACCGACGGCGGGCTCGAGACCACCTTGATCTTCCGGGAGGGGATCGACCTGCCGCTCTTCGCGGCGTGCGACCTGCTGCGCACCGGGGAGGGCAGGGAGCAGCTGCTCGCCTACTACGACGAGTTCGCACGGCTCGCCGTTTCACGGGAAACAGGCCTGCTCCTCGACACCGCGACGTGGCGGGCGAACCCGGATTGGACGGACCTCCTCGGCTACACGCCCGCCGAGTTCGAGGACCTCAACAGGACCGCCGTCGAGCTGGCCGCGTCGCTCCGCGACCGCTACGACTCCCCCCAGCATCCGGTGGTGATCGCCGGTGTCGTCGGTCCCCGCGGCGACGGCTATCAGCCGGGCACCCGGCAGAGCGTCGAGGAGGCGCGGGCCTACCACTCCGCGCAGATCCGGGTGCTCGCCGAGGCCGGAGCCGACGTGATCGAGGTGCTCACCATGAACTATCCCGAGGAGGGAGCCGGCGCCGCGCTCGCCGCCGCCGACGCGGGCATCCCGGTGCTGATCTCCTTCACCGTCGAGACCGACGGCCGGCTGGCGAGCGGGGAGACCCTGCAGGAGGCCGTGGCGTTCGTCGAGGACGCCTCAGGCGGTTCACCAGCCGGATACCTGGTGAACTGCGCGCACCCCGACCACCTGCCCGCCGACCTCTCGACCGGTGCGTCGTGGACGTCGCGATTGGTCGGCTACCGGGCGAACGCGTCCCGGCAGAGCCACCAGGAGCTGGACGAGGCGCCCGTGCTCGACGACGGGGATCCGAGCGAGCTCGGCGGGCAGGTCGCCGCTCTGCGCGCCCAGCTGCCGGGCCTCCGGGTGCTGGGCGGCTGCTGCGGCACCGACTTCCGGCACATCGCCGCGATCGCGGAGCGCCTTCCCGCCTCGGCGTAACCCCGCGAACCTCCCAGCGCGGGCCTGACAGACTGGTATCCGGCATCCGCCGCCCGACGCGCCGTGAGAGGAACACCAGTGGCCCGCATCAACTCGTCCATCACCGAAGCGCTCGGCCGCACGCCGCTCGTCCGGCTCAACCGGGTGACCGACGGCGCACCGGCGACGGTGATCGCGAAGCTCGAGTTCTACAACCCCTCCTCCAGTGTGAAGGACCGGATCGGCGTCGCCATCGTCGACGCCGCGGAGGCGTCGGGGCAGTTGAAGCCGGGCGGCACCATCGTCGAGGGCACCAGCGGCAACACCGGTATCGCGCTCGCCATGGTGGGAGCGGCTCGCGGGTACAAGGTCATCCTCACCATGCCCGAGACCATGAGCACCGAGCGGCGCATGCTCCTCCGGGCATACGGCGCGGAACTGGTGCTCACGCCCGGGTCCGAGGGCATGAAGGGGGCCGTCGGCAAGGCGGAGGAGATCGTGGCCTCGACGCCCGGGGCGGTCCTCGCCCGCCAGTTCGAGAACGACGCGAACCCGGCCGTGCACCGTGCGACCACCGGCCCGGAGGTGTGGGAGGACACGGACGGCGCCGTCGACATCTTCGTCTCCGGCATCGGCACCGGCGGGACGATCACGGGCGCCGGGGGCTACCTGAAGGAGCAGAAGCAGGGCCTGCAGGTCGTGGCCGTCGAGCCGAAGGAGTCGCCGATCCTGAACGGCGGCCAGCCCGGCCCGCACAAGATCCAGGGCATCGGCGCCAACTTCGTGCCGGCGATCCTGGACAGGAGCGTCTACGACGAAGTTCTCGACGTCGACATCACCGAGTCCGTCGCCATGGCCCGCCGCCTCGCCGCGGAGGAGGGCATCCTCGCCGGCATCTCCTCGGGAGCCACCGTGCACGCCGCCGTCGAGCTCGCCAAGCGGCCGGAGAACGCGGGCAAGACCATCGTCGTGGTCATCGCCAGCTACGGCGAGCGGTACCTGTCGACGGTGCTCTACCAGGACCTCGCCGACTGACTTGGGCGTGCGCGACGACCTCGACGCAGCCCTCCGACGCGATCCCGCGGCACGGACGCGGCTCGAGGTCTTCCTGACCTATCCGGGCGTCCACGCCGTGTGGGCGCACCGGGTCGCGTCCCGGCTCTGGCGCGCAGGGCTGCGACTGCCGGCGCGCATCGTGTCGCAGGCCGCGCGAGCGCTGACAGGGGTCGAGATCCATCCGGGCGCGCGGATCGGCCGGCGGCTCTTCATCGACCACGGCATGGGTGTGGTGATCGGCGAGACCGCCGAGGTCGGCGATGACGTCCTCATGTACCACGGGGTGACCCTCGGCGGCACCAGCCTCAAGCACGTGAAGCGCCACCCGACGATCGGCGACAGAGTCGCGCTCGGCGCCGGCTCGAAGATCCTCGGCCCCGTCGTCATCGGCAGCGACTCGGTGGTGGGTGCCGGCGCCGTGGTGCTCGCGGACGCGCCTCCTCACTCGCTGCTGGTCGGCGTCCCCGCGGTCGCGCGCCCGCGCAAGCACGCCGCCTGGCTCGACGACTTCTCGATCTAGCGGCGCCGTCGGTCGCAGGCCGACGCGAGCCCGCCCGCGCTTCTCTGCGGCTACCGCCGCAGCGCCCGCGTGGCGAGGGCACCGCCGGCGACGAGTGCGGCGCCGAGGACGAGCCCCCGGCGGCGCTTGCGGGCCGCGCCGTGCCAGCCGCCGTCGACGGTCGCCGTGTCGGGGTTCGGCTCGTAGATCGCCCCGGTATTGGCGGGGGTGCTCTCGTCCCGGGAGAGGTGGGTCTTCTCCACCTGCACCGCC
>DATCMN010000442.1:0-7100 GCA_036563405.1 Naasia sp.
GGGCTCGCCGGACGATGTGGTGAAGGCGCGCGGTCTCGCCGTGGTGTCCGACGACACCGCCCTGCTCGCCGCGATCGATGAAGCCCTCGCCACCCAGCCGGACGTGCTCGCCAAGATCCGCGACGGGAAGGTGCAGGCGGCGGGTGCCGTCATCGGCGCGGTGATGAAGGCCATGAAGGGCCAGGCGGACGCCGCCCGGGTCCGCGAGCTGGTGCTGGAGCGCGCCGGCTCCTGACCTCCGGCGGCCGCATCGGCGGCGGCCGGGTGTCGGGGGTGTGCGGCAGCCTGGTCGGCGGGGATCGAGATCGGGATCGGGATCGGGAGCGGGAACGTGGACGAGCAGACCGAGGGCGCACGCCCGCGGCTGCCGCGCGCGCTCAAGCCGTTCCAGGCTCCCCAGTACCGGCTCCTCGTCGCCGCGCTGCTGCTTTCCCTGTTCGGCTCGGGGGTGTGGCTCGTCACGCTGGTCTGGCAGGTGATCGAGCTCGGCGGAGGCCCCACGGAGCTCTCGATCGCCGCGACCGCGAACGCGGTGGGCATGCTCGGCTCCGTCCTCGTCGGTGGGGCTCTCGCCGACCGGGTGCCGCAGAAGTACATCCTCCTCGCGGTGGAGCTGACGAAGGCCGCGGCGATCGGGACGGGCGCAGTCCTCGCCCTGACCGGGGCGCTCGAGCTGTGGCACGTCGCCCTGATGTCACTCGTCTACGGGATCACAGAGGGATTCTTCTACCCGGCCTACTCCGCCTGGCTGCCGGCCCTGCTGCCCGCCGATCAGCTGCTCGCCGCGAACGGCGTCGAGGGCATGCTGCGGCCGACCATCCTGCAGGCCGCGGGACCGGCCGTGGCCGGCGCGCTCATCGCCGCCTTCTCGCCCGGGATCGGCTTCCTGGTGATCGCCGCCTCGCAGATCCTGGCGGCCGCCGTCCTCGCCGCGATGAGCCGGACGGCGGTGCGCCGGCAGGTCGCGCCGGACGGAGCCGGCCCCCTGCGCTCGGCCGCGCGCGACATCGCCGAGGGGTTCCGGTACATGCTGCGCACGCGCTGGCTGCTCGTGACGCTCGTGTACGCGTGCCTGATGATCCTCGTGATCATGGGGCCCATCGAGGTGCTCCTCCCGTTCGCGGTCCGCGACCAGGCGGGCGGCGGCGCCGGGGCCTTCGCCTTCGTGCTCGCGGCCTTCGGCATCGGCGGGGCGCTCGGCTCCATCCTCGTCGCGTCGCTCCGGCTGCCACGCCGGTACCTCACGCTCATGAACCTCACCTGGGGTCTCGGCTGCGTGCCGATGGTCGTCATCGGCTTCACGGACAGGCTGTGGCTGATGGCGGCGGTCATGTTCGTGGTCGGCTTCGCCTTTCAGGCCGGCACGGTGATCTGGGGCACCCTCCTGCAGCGGCGCGTCCCGGCCGAGCTGCTGGGCCGGGTGTCGAGCCTCGACTTCTTCGTCTCCCTCGCCCTGATGCCGGTGTCGATGGCTGTCGCCGGGCCTATCGGGGAACTCGTCGGCATCCCGGTGGCGTTCGCCGTCGCGGCCACGGTCCCCGCCCTGCTCGCCGTCGCGGCCGTGTTCGGCTTCCGCCTGCGGCGCGACGAGATCCTGCATCCGCTGGACGTTGCCCGCCCGCCGGCGCAAGAGCCCGTCAGGACGCCCTGAGCGGCGACTAGAGGCCGCGCTCGACCATGTCGAGGAGGCGCTCGCGCGCTCCCGCGATCATCGGATCGGTGAGGCCGCGGAGCGGACCGTCGATGACGAGCATCGCGAGCCCGTGCACGGCGGACCAGGCGAGGAACTCGAGGCCGGGGCGCCGCTCCGCGGCGATCTCGCCGGTGGCGACCAGCTCGTCGAGGACCGTCCCGAGGAGCTCGAACGGGGTCTGCCCGTCCCGGCCGGCCTTCGACGGATCGTACGCCTTGCTCATGTCGCTCGGCACCGTGAATGCGGCGCGGAACAGGCCGGGCTCGTGCTGGGCGAACGCGATGTAGCCGGAGCCGATCGCGCGCAGGCGCTTGCGGGCGGCGGCTGCGGGGGAGTCCCCGCCGTCGACGGCGTCCACGGTGTCGCGCATCGCATCCGCGACGAGGCCCTGGGCAGCGTCCGATACGGCGGCGAGGAGCGCTGCCCGGTCTGCGAAGTGGCGGTACGCGGCGTTCGGCGAGACACCCGCCCGGCGGGTCGCCTCCCGGAGCACCACCGCGTCCGGTCCGCCACCGCGCGCGAGGTCGAGGCCCGCCTCGAGCAGCGCGGCGCGCAGGTCGCCGTGCCGGTAGGTGGCGCGGGCTGGGGCTCCGCCGTCCTCGCTGGTCACCCCTCGACGATACCGCCGCGGAGTGGCATTGTGGACGGTGTTCACAAAACGGGAGCAAAGGAGCATCATGTTCGCCGGATCGCACGCCTTCAGCGGCTTCTCATCGGACCGCATCGACGAGTCCCGCACGTTCTACCGCGACGTGCTGGGGTTGGAGGTCGCGGACACGATGGGGGGCCTCTGGCTCGCCTTCGCCGGCGGTGGCCGGGTGTTCATCTACCCGAAGGAGAACCACGAGCCCGCCACCTTCACCGTGCTGAACTTCCCGGTGGATGACATCGACCGCGCGGTCGACCACCTCAACGAGCACGGCGTGCAGACGAAGATCTATCCGGACGACGAGTTCCGGACCGACGACAAGGGCATCGCGCGCGGCGGTCCGGGGCGGGGGCCGGACATCGCCTGGTTCCGGGATCCCGCGGGGAACGTGCTCTCCGTCCTCGCGGCCGACCCTGCCGACGCCTGACGGCGGCCCGGCGTCCGCGTCAAGGCAGGGCGGGCGCCGGAGCAGGGGTGGAAGACTGGCGCCATGTCCGCTGTCGACGCCGTGATCGTCGGGGCGGGGCCCAACGGCCTCGCCGCCGCTGTCACGCTCGCGCGCGCCGGGCTCCGCGTCGAGGTGTACGAGGCGGCCGACACCATCGGTGGCGGTGCCCGCACTGCCGAGCTCACCCTGCCGGGGTTCGCCCACGACACCTGCTCGGCGGTGCACCCCATGGCGTTCGCGTCGCCGTTCTTCCAGGAGTTCGGGCTGCGCGAGCGGGTCGACTTCGTCACCCCGGAGGTGTCGTTCGCGCATCCTCTGGACGGCCGGCCCGCCGCGCTCGCCTACCACGACCTCGACCGCACGGTGCGGGAGCTCGGCCCCGACGGCCCGGCCTGGCGCCAGCTGCTGGAGCCGCTCGTCCGGAACGTCGACGCGCTCTCGGACTTCACCGGCAACTCGCTGCTCCGCTTCCCGCGGCACCCGATCGCCCTCGCCCGCTTCGGCCTGCGGGCCCTCGAGCAGGGCGGACCGCTGTGGAACGCGCGCTGGCGCGGCGAGGAGGGTCGTTCGCTGCTGACCGGCGTGATGGCGCACGGCGTCCAGCCTCTTCCGTCGATCGGCGCCGCCGCGGCTGGGCTGGCGCTCGCCGTGCACGGGCACGCCGCCGGCTGGCCGATACCCCTCGGCGGCACGCAGACGATCCCGGAGGCCCTCGCCGCCGATCTGCGCGCGCACGGCGGCAGGATCGAGCTGGGCCGCCGGGTGACCTCGCTGGCCGAGCTCCCGGCCGCCCGTGCCGTGCTCTTCGACACGAGCACGAAGGACCTCGTCGCGATCGCCGGCAGCCGACTGCCCGACGCGTACCGCAGCAGGCTCCGCCGGTTCCGCTACGGCAACGCGGTCGCCAAGGTCGATTTCGCGCTGTCCGGGCCGGTGCCGTGGAGCGACCCGCGGGTGGGCGACGCGGGCACAGTGCACATCGGTGGCACGCGTGCCGAGGTGGCCTACGCGGAGTCGGAGGTGGCCGCCGGCCGGCACGCGGCGAAGCCGTACGTCCTCGTGTCGCAGCCGAGCATCCTCGACGCCTCCCGTGCCCCCGAGGGCGCCCAGACCCTGTGGACGTACACGCACGTCCCGCGCGGCTCGGCCGCCGACCAGACCGAGACGATCACCCGCCAGATCGAGCGCTTCGCGCCCGGCTTCCGCGACCTCATCCTCGGCACCAGCAGCCGCACCGCCGTCGACGTCGCGGCCTACGACGCCAACTACGTGGACGGGGACATCGCGTCCGGCAGCGGCACCTTCTGGCAGCTGCTCGCCCGGCCCGTCCTCTCTCCGACGCCGTGGCGCACCCCCGCGGCGGGCATCTACCTCTGCTCCGCCTCCTCCGCGCCCGGCCCCGGCGTGCACGGGATGGCGGGCTGGAACGCGGCCCGGGTGGCGCTCGCCACCGAGTTCGGAGTCCGGGAACCCCCGTCGCTCGCCCCGGAAAGGACCTGACATGGCCGTGAACACCCGCCGCATCGACGCCACCCCGGAGGCGGTCTTCGCCGTTCTCGCGGATGGCTGGCTGTACCCGGTGTGGGTGGTCGGCGCGTCCCGCGCCCGCGACGTGGCCAAGGGCTTCCCCGCGACCGGCGGCGAGATCCACCACTCCTTCGGTGTCTGGCCGGTCCTGCTCAACGACAAGACCGTCGTGCTCGACTGGGACCCGCCGCGCCGGATGCGGCTGCGCGCCCGCGGCTGGCCGATCGGCGAGGCGGAGGTGCTGCTCGAGGTGCGTCGGAGCGGCGGGGGCAGCGTGGTCCGGATCGTCGAGGACGCCGTGGAAGGACCCGGCAGGCTGGTCCCCGAGCCGATCCGGCGCATGGGTCTCTACCTGCGGAACCGGGAGACGCTCCGCCGGCTCGCCTACCTCGCCGAAGGCGGCGCTCGCGGCTGACAGGGCCGGCCGGGCCTCAGCCGAGCGCGACGAGGAGCGCCAGCACGACCAGCACGACCACGACCGGGGTCATCACGAACCGCTCCGGCCGGCTGCGCGAGATCGCGTTCAGTGGGATCCCGATCGCCAGGTAGGCGACGATGACCCACATCGCGACGACCGCGAAGCCGTCGGGCAGCACGTCGGCGAGCCCCGCGCGATCGAGCGCGACGACCGCGAACACGGCGTAGAGCACGATCGACACGACGCTGCCGATCCGCTTCCGCGCGGGCAGCACCCGGTCCTGCCCGCCCCACGCGAGCCGCCCCCAGGGGGCGCCGGCGATCAGGGCGAGCTGGAAGGCGGCGAGCGCCGCCAGCAGGACGGTGAACAGGGTGGCGGCGACAGCAGGCACCGCCCGAGCCTAGGGGGAGCGCACGGCGGGGGTGGTGCGCCTCGTCAGTCGGCGAGGACCGTGTCCGTGAACGCGCCCAGCCGGGTGCGCAGCACCTCGATGCGGCGCCCCACGATCTCGGCCGGGTCGGGCTGCATCTCGTAGGCGGGAGGCGCGATCCGGATGGTGAGGGAGCAGGCGAGGTCGGCGCAGATGTAGGTGCCGACGGTGTTGCCGTCCCGTCCGGCCTCCCCGGCGCGCGGCGCCGAGAAGAGGGACACCTGACCGGCAGGCTGCGGCGTCTGGCACAGCGAGCACATCGCGGCGACACCGCGCCGCATCCGGTTCTCCGCGGCGCGCAGCATCATCCCGACGGGAGCGTCGCCACGCCAGTGCACGATGTAGGCGCGCTGCGGCATGCGGGAGTCCCGCCAGCCGAGGTACTCGCGCTCATCCCACAGCACCTCGTGCAGTCCGGGGAGGGTCATCCGGTCCGCTTCTCCCGCGCTCGCGTTGACGAGCGAGCTGCGGATCAAGTCCTCGGTGAGCGGCTGCATGAGTGATTCCAGCCTAACCGCGGCTCCTCGGCGGGCTCTGCGCGGGTGGGGCGCCCGGTGGCGCCGGGCCGGCGGGTCGGCCACAATCGAAGCGTGGCCGATGTCGCACTGAGCCTGCTCCTGCGGGTGCTCGGCGCGCCGGTCGTGGCTCCCGCCGACCTGCTGGTGCTCGCCGTGGTGACGGTAGCGGTCGCCGCCGTGGGCGCCCTGGCCTGCCTCGTCCTCGCCGTCGCCGCCGCCGCCGCCGGAGCCGCCCGTCGGGCGGGCGTCCGCCCTCGCTCCTCGCGGCGGTGGGCCGCCCTGCTGCTCCCTTCCGCGGATCCGGCCGGCCGGCCGCGTCCCCGGGCCCCCGGCCTGCTCCTCCCGATCGGGTAGCCGCGCTCCCGCCCGATCGACTCGCGTTCCCGCTCGTCTCGATCGGTTCCCCGGAGGAAACCCATGTCCGTCTACTCGTTCCCGCCCCTCGCGGCGGCGCTCACCGCCGCCCACGCCCTCGTCCTGGCTCTCGTCGACGCCCTGAGCCCGCTGCTGGCGGCGGCCGCCGCCCCCGCCGCAATAGTCATCGTCACCCTCGCCGTGCGGCTCGCCCTGGTGCCGGTCGCCGTCGCATCGGCGCGCGCCGAGAGGACGCGCCGCCGCATAGCCCCGCAGGTCGCCCGGCTGCGCGACCGCCACCGGAAGGATCCGGCGCGACTGCAGCGGGAGCTCGCCGAACTGTACCGGCGGGAGGGGGTGTCGCCCGCCCGAGCCCTGCTGCCGCTCCTCGTGCAGGCACCGGTCCTCACCCTGGTGTTCGGGGTCGTCAGCGTGCCGGTGATCGGCGGTGTCGGCAACGAGCTGATGGCGGCGAGCCTTGCGGGCGTGCCGCTGGCCGCGGGGCTGGCCGGGCAGCTGCTCGCCGCCCCCACGCCGCCGGTGCTGGCCGTCGCCGCCGCGGTGACCGCCATCGCGGTGCTCGGCGCGGAGCTGTCCCGGCGCACGGCGACCCGTGCCGCGGCGCGATTCGAGGGTCCGCGGCCGCCGCGCTGGGCGGGGACGTTGCGTGCAGCGCTGCCCTACGCGGCGCTGCCGGCTGTCGCCCTCGTTCCGCTGGGCGCCGCGCTCTACCTGGTGACGAGCGGACTCTGGGGTGCGGTGGAGCGCGCCATCCTCACTGCCTGACCCGCGCCGAGCGCCAGGCGACCGCGCTATGCGGTGGGGAAGGGGCGGTGGGCGAGGGCGCGGCGCCGCTAGGGTCGGACGGTGGACGAGGCGGAGCTGATCGAGCGCCTGCGGGCCGACCTCGTGGCCGCCGGCTACACCGCCTCGGCCGTCTCCGCCGTGTGGGGCCCGGCCGCCGAGGCGGCGCTGGCACGCGGCACACTCCTGCCCGCCGTCCGCGCGAGCTCCGGCGCGCGCACCCCTGCCGCCCTGCTCGCCCGGCTCTTCATGCTCGGGC
>DATCMN010000444.1:0-1603 GCA_036563405.1 Naasia sp.
AGCGGGAAGTTCCACGGGATGATCTGCGCCGCGACTCCGAGGGAGCGCGGGCTGGGCCCGAGCCCCGCGTAGCCGAGCTTGTCCGCCCAGCCCGCGTAGTAGAAGAACCAGGCGGCGACGAGGGGGATGTCGACGTCCCGGCTCTCCTTGATCGGCTTGCCGTTGTTGAGGCTCTCCGCGACGGCGAGCTCGCGGGCGCGCTCCTGCACGAGCCGCGCGATGCGGAACAGGTACTTGCCGCGGTCCGAGCCGGACATCCGCGACCACACCTTGTCGTAGGAGCGGCGGGCGGCCGCTACCGCGAGCTGCACGTCCGACTCGTCGGCGGTCGCGATCTCCGCGATGTGCTCCTCGGTGGCGGGGGAGATGGTGGCGAACGGGGTGCCCGAGCCGTCGACGAAGGCGCCGTCGATGAAGAGCCCGTAGGAGGGGCGGAGGTCGAGGATCGCGCGCGATTCCGGCGCCGGCGCGTAGTCGAGGAAGCTCATGGGGGTCCTTGGTCAGTCGATCGTGACGTAGTCGGCGCCGGAGTAGTGCCCGGTCGTCGTCTTCTGCCGTTGGAGGAGCACGTCGTTGAGGAGGCTGGATGCGCCGAAGCGGAACAGGTGCGGCTGCAGCCATTCCTCGCCCGCCGTCTCCGCGACGGTGACCAGGTACTTGATCGCGTCCTTGGAGGTGCGGATGCCGCCCGCGGGCTTCACGCCCACCTGCTCGCCGGTCATCCCGTACCAGTCGCGGACGACCTCGAGCATGAGCAGCGTCATCGGCAGCGAGGCCGCGCGCGGCACCTTGCCGGTGGAGGTCTTGATGAAGTCGGCGCCCGCGAGCACGCTCAGCCAGGAGGCCCGGCGGACGTTGTCGTAGGTGAGGAGCTCGCCGACCTCGAGGATCACCTTGAGGTGGGCGAACTCGCCGTCCGGGCGGCGGCAGGCCTCCTTGACGGCGACGATCTCCTCGAAGACCTGGCTGTAGCGGCCGGACAGGAACGCGCCCCGGTCGATGACCATGTCGATCTCGTCGGCACCGGCGGCCACGGCGTCCTCGACGTCGGCGAGCTTCACCCGCAGCGACGCCCGGCCGCTCGGGAACGCGGTCGCCACCGCGGCGACGGCGATGCCCGGCCCGGTCCCGCTGGCGCGCGCCTTCGGGGCGTGGGCCGCGCCGAGCGCCTCGACCGCGACGCCCACGAGGTCGTTGTACACGCAGACCGCGGCCACCTTCGGGCAGCTGGGGTCGGAGGGGTCCGGGTTCATGGCCTTGCCGACGAGCGAGCGCACCTTGCCGGGGGTGTCGGAGCCCTCGAGCGTGGTCAGGTCGACGAGTTCGATGATGCGGTCGAGGGCCCAGGCCTTCGAGGTGGTCTTGATGGAGCGGGTGCCGAGGCCCGCGGCACGCTGCTCGAGGCCCACGGCGTCGACGCCCGGGATGCCTTCGAGGTAGCGGCGGAGGGTGGTGTCGGTCACCGGCCCGTCGAGGAGGCCCTTGGCGCGGGCGGGAACTGCGGCTCGGGCTCCGGTTCCGGTGTCGATGGTCACGGTGGAGGTCTCCCGGTGTCTGTGGAGCGTCGTCGCCGTCGTCGGCGATCGACCGTCCCAGCCTACGG
>DATCMN010000447.1:0-3492 GCA_036563405.1 Naasia sp.
TCATCGCGGACGGTCAGGTCCTCACCACCACCGCGGCGGACGCCATCGACGAGCATGGGGTCCTCGACCTCGTCATGAAGGGAAGTGCGGCATGAGCCGGCAGAACACGGCGGACATGGTCCAGGCCGGCATGCCCGGGCAGGGGCACGGCGGGGAGGAGCAGCAGTCGCCGGTTCGGCGGATGCTCGGGGGATCCGTCGGCCGCAACCTCGGCCTCGTGATCGCCCTGCTGCTCCTCATCGTGGTGGGCGTGGTCACGGCGGGCGACCGCTTCGCGACGACCAGCAACTTCCTCACCATCATCCGGGCGGCGTCGATCGTCGGCGTCATCGCGATCGGCATGACCTTCGTGATCACGGCAGGCGGCATCGACCTCGGTGTCGGCTCCGTGATGGGGCTCAGCTCGGTCGTCGCTAGTCTCGCCGTCGTGCAGGCGGCTGCGACACAGACGAGCTGGCTGCTCATGGTGCTGGTCGCGCTGGGGGTCGGCGTCGCCGCCGGCGTCATCAACGGGGTGGTGATCGCCTACGGGAACGTCGTGGCCTTCATGGCGACCCTCGCGATGCTCGTGGGAGCGCGAGGGCTCGCGGAGCTCATCTCCGGCCGGAAGACCCTCATCGTCTCCCAGAGCGGGTTCCTCTCCTTCACCCGCTCCAGCATCTTCGGCGTCTCCACGCTGATCCTGATCTTCGTGATCGTCGCCATCGTGGCCTGGATCGTGCTCAACCGCACAACGTTCGGCCGGCGCACGGTGGCGATCGGCGGCAACCTCGAGGCGGCGCGCCTCGCCGGCATCAAGGTGAAGCGCCACATCCTCTGGGTCTATGTGCTCTCCGGCCTCACCTCGGGCATCGCGGCGATCATGATGCTCGGCCGAACCACGGCCGGAACCTCCACTCACGGCACGCTCTACGAGCTGGACGCCATCGCGGCGGTGGTCGTCGGCGGCACCCTCCTCATCGGCGGTCGCGGCACGGTGGTCGGCACGGTGTTCGGAGTGCTCATCTTCCAGACGTTGACGAACGTGTTCACCCTGAACAACCTCGACACGTCGGTACAGGCGGTCACCAAGGGAGCCATCATCGTCATCGCGGTGCTCCTGCAGCAGCGCTTCGCCACCCGGGGCACCCGCAGGACGGGCTGACCTCTCGGGGAAGCGGCGCCCGCAGACCTCCCCGGGGCGGTCCGCCGGCGGTCAGGCGCTGAGGTTGCGGGCGAGAACCCTCAGCAGCTCGATCGTCTCGCGGAGATGCGCCTGCCGCGGCCGGGCCGCGATCGGCAGGATGACCGAGAAGCCCTCCTCGAAGATCACTTCGGAGCGCATCCGCGCCGGCCAGGAGTGCCCCTCCGTGAACGGCGTCAGGTGCTCGATGCTGACCGAGCGGATGTCGCGGCGCCGCCAGGTGGTGACAGTGGCGGCGCCCATGGTGTGTCCCACCTCGCCGACGATCACGCGGTCCGCCGTGAACACGACGACAGAGCCCGCGGGACCCTCCTCGTCGCTGACGTTGCTCGACATGTAGACGACCTCGTCGGTCGCGAGCAGCAGCCACAGCTTGGTCAGCAGGCGCTGGTACCACTCGGGCCAGCTGTCCCACCCCTCCGCCGCGAAGCTGAGCGTGGAATCCGCGGCCACCGCCTCATGGAGCGCGGCGAGGTCGTCACGGATCACAGAAGAAGAGGGCACGGCTCGAATCTACCGGGGGCCGGCGCCGTGCCCGGTTCCGCCGTACCCCCGGGCGGCGGTTCACCCTCCTGCGCGGTCCTCCTGCCCGGGATCGCCCGCCGGTCCGGAGGGATCGGCGTCGCTCATGTGCTCCAGGATCAGTTCGAGCAGCCGCGGAACCAGGCCCGGCGCGAGGTGGTGGCGCATGCCGGGGACCACCTCGTGGCGCGCACCCGGGATGGCGGCCGCTGTCGCCTCGCCGCCGCTCGGGTGCACCATGCGGTCCCGGTCCCCGTGCACGACCAGAGTGGGTGCGGTGATGCCGCGCACCTCTTCGGTGCGGTCGCCGGACTTCCGGATCGCGGCGATCTGGCGTGCGGCGCCCTCCGCGCGCGCGAGCCCGCGGCCGCGCGCCCAGGCCTCGAGCGCCCAGGCGCGTTCCGCCCGCTCGTCGAAGGGGTAGGTCGTCGAGCCGATGTGGCGGAGCGTGGAGAGATGGCGCTGGGCGAACGCGTCGGGCGTGCGAGCCGGCCGGCGCGCCATCCGGACGAGTGTGGAGCCGGCCGGCTGCCCTACGCGCCGGGAACCGGTGGTGGAGAAGATCGAGGTCAGGGTCCGGACCCGGTCGGGATGCCGCGCCGAGAGTGTCTGCGCGATCATGCCGCCCATCGACATCCCGACCAGGTCGACCCTGTCGAGGGCGAGGGAGTCCATGAGCCCCAGTGTGTCGGCCGCCATGTCGCCGAGGTCGTAGTCCTCGGGCCGGCTGCGTGCGCTCAGCTGCCGAAGTTTCGACGGGGGCGGCGTGTCGAGGTGGGTGGACCGGCCGGAGTCGCGGTTGTCGAACCGGATCACCCGGAAGCCCGCCTCTTCCAGTCCGTCGAGGAGCAGCGCAGGCCAGGAGGTGAGGTCCAGGCCGAGTCCGGCCAGGAGGAGAAGGGGACGTCCCTCGGCGGGCCCATGCGTCCTGTAGCAGAGCTCGATGCCGCCGCCCACCGGGCAGAAGCGGTCGGCGGCGCTCACCGGCCCTCCTCCGGCAGTCGCCCTGCGGGTGCGGGCGAGGAGGCGGGGGACGGTACAGGGAACGGCGCCGGCGCGAAGCGCAGGAAGCGGTCTCCGACGGGCGCCTTCCGCAGAAGCCTGGCGTCGGCGTAGTAATCCGTCGACGTGGCCCACGGAACCTCCGTGCCCTGCCGGGGCAGTGTGTCCACCGCGCGTTTCACATAGCCGGCCCCGAAGTCGAGGAGCGGGCGCGTCGCCATCGCCGAAGCGGGTCGCTCGGCGGTGCACACGGCCCAGCCCTGCTCCTCCATGTGGTCGAGCAGGCGGCAGAAGTACTCGCAGACGAGGCCGACCTTCAGGGTCCACGAGGCGTTCGTGTAGCCGATCGCGTAGGCGAAGTTGGGGACGCCGTCGAGCATCACGCCGCGATAGGAGATCCGCGTGGGGAGGTCGATCTCCGCCCCGTCCACCCGGATGACTGCCCCGCCGAACGGCAGGAGCTCCAGACCGGTCGCCGTGACGATCACGTCCGCCTCGAGCTCGCGCCCGGATTCGAGCCGCACGCCGGTCTCGGTGAACGTCCGGACGCGGTCCGTCGCCACGGAGGCGCTGCCCGCGCGGATCGCTGCGAAGAAGTCGGCATCGGGCACCAGGCAGAGGCGCTGGTCCCACACCTCGTACGGCGGGGCGAAATGCTCGTCGACGGGAAAGCCGCGCGGCAGCTGGCGGACGTTGGTCCAGCGGATCAGCCGCCTCGCGACGGCCGGGAAGCGGCGTGCGAAGAGCCACAGCGCGCGCTGCAGCGCGATGCTCTTCCGGCGGAT
>DATCMN010000450.1:0-4607 GCA_036563405.1 Naasia sp.
CTCCGCCGATCAACACCACATCGACGGGCTCAGCGGATGCCATGACCTCAATCCTAAGCGGCGCGGAAGCATGCCCGGCGTCCCCCGAGGGGGCGCCGGGCATGCGATCGGATCAAGCGACCGGCAGCCGCTCCGCCACGAGCTCGGCGAGCTGCACGGCGTTCAGCGCGGCGCCCTTGCGGAGGTTGTCGTTGCTGATGAAGAGCGCGAGGCCCCGCCCATCGGGCACCCCCTCGTCCTGGCGGATCCGGCCCACGTAGCTGGGGTCGGTGCCGGCGGCCTGCAGGGGCGTCGGGATGTCGGTGAGCGCGACGCCCGGCGCGTCGGCGAGCAGCTCGCGCGCGCGCTCCGGCGAGATCGGCTTCGCGAACTCGGCGTTGATCGACAGCGAGTGGCCGGTGAAGACCGGGACGCGCACGCAGGTGCCGGAGACGAGCAGGCCGGGCAGCTCGAGGATCTTGCGGCTCTCGTTCCGGAGCTTCTTCTCCTCGTCGGTCTCGCCGAGGCCGTCGTCGACGAGGCTGCCCGCGAAGGGGATGACGTCGAATGCGATGGTCCGAGGGAACTTCTCGGCCGCCGGGAACTCGACCGCAGTGCCGTCGTGGACCAGCCGCCCCAGGTCCTGGCCGACGGCGGCGCGCGCCTGCTCGATCAGCTCGTCCGCACCGGCGAGGCCGGCGCCGGAGACGGCCTGGTAGGTGCTGACCACCAGGCGGGTGAGGCCGGCCTCGGCGTCGAGCACCTTGAGGACCGGCATCGCCGCCATGGTGGTGCAGTTCGGGTTGGCGATGATGCCGTTCTTCGCCTCGTCGAGAGCGTGCGGGTTCACCTCGCTGACGACGAGGGGAACCTCCGGGTCCATCCGCCAGGCCGACGAGTTGTCGATGACGATGGCGCCCGCGGCTGCGAAGCGCGGCGCCTGGGCACGCGAGGTTGTGGCGCCGGCGGAGAACAGGGCGATGTCGAGACCCGTCGGGTCCGCTGTCGCGGCGTCCTCGACGACGATGTCCTCACCCTTCCACGGCAGCGTCGTGCCCGCGGACCGGGCGGACGCGAAGAAGCGGATCTCGGCGACCGGGAAGTCGCGCTCCTCCAGCAGCCGCCGCATCACGGCGCCCACCTGACCGGTCGCGCCGACCACTCCGACGCGCACACCCCTGCTCTGGCTCATGTCCACTCCTTCGATCAGCGGCCGGTGCCCGCGTGGACGACCGCTTCGGTCTCCCCGTCCAGCCCGAACGCGGTGTGCACGGCCCGGACAGCCTGCTGGATGGTGTCCGCTCGCGTGACGACCGAGATCCGGATCTCGCTGGTGGAGATCATCTCGATGTTGATGCCCGCCTCGTAGAGGGCGGTGAAGAGCGCCGCGGAGACGCCCACGTTGGTGCGCATGCCGGCGCCGACGAGGCTCAGCTTGCCGATCTGGTCGTCGTGCTGCAGCGCGGTGAAGCCGACGGCGCCGCGCTCCGCGTTCAGCGCGGTGAGCGCGGCCTGTGCGTCCGACTTCGGCAGGGTGAACGAGATGTCGGTGAGGCCGGTGGCGGCCGCCGACACGTTCTGCACGATCATGTCGATGTTCGCGCCGGACTTGGCGACGATGTTGAAGATCTGCGCGGCCTTGCCCGGGATGTCGGGTACGCCGACCACCGTGATCTTGGCCTCGCTGAGGTCGTGGGCGACGCCGGCGATGATCGGCTCTTCCACTGGATCTCCGTTCTCGTCCGCCCCGGGCGACGCCGGGTTGAAGACGATCGTGCCCTCGTTGTTGTTGAACGACGACCGTACATGCAGGGTAACGCCGTGCCTGCGGGCGTATTCCACGGCACGGATGTACAGGACCTTGGCGCCGGACGCCGCGAGCTCGAGCATCTCCTCGCTCGTCACCCGGGCGATCTTCTGCGCGCGCGGCACCACCCGCGGGTCGGCGGTGAACACGCCGTCGACGTCGGTGTAGATCTCGCAGATGTCGGCCTTCAGCGCCGCCGCGAGCGCCACCGCCGTGGTGTCGGAGCCGCCCCGCCCCAGGGTGGTGATGTCGCCGGTCACCCGGTTGAACCCCTGGAAGCCGGCGACGATCGCGATCGCCCCGTCGCCGAGCGCCTCCTGCACGCGCTTCGGCGTGACGTCGACGATGCGCGCGGCACCGTGCTGGGCGTCGGTGATCATGCCGGCCTGGCTGCCGGTGAAGGACCGCGCCTCGTGGCCGAGGTTCTCGATCGCCATCGCGAGGAGCGCCATGGAGATCCGCTCGCCCGCGGTGAGCAGCATGTCGAGCTCTCGCGGCGACGGCAGCGGCGCGACGCGGTGCGCGAGGTCGAGCAGCTCGTCCGTCGTGTCCCCCATCGCCGACACGGCGACGACCACGTCGTTGCCCGCCTTGCGGGTCTGGACGATGCGCTTGGCGACCCGCTTGATGCTCTCCGCGTCGGCGACGGACGAACCGCCGTACTTCTGCACGATCAAGCTCACGGGCACTCCTGGGGTCGGGCCCTCCGCTGAGGAGGCCGCGACGATTCTATTCGGTCACCCGAATCCCGGTTTCCGGGTTACGGCGCCCTGCCCGTTCCCGGAATGAGCGTCCGCTCAGATCAGTGCTCGACGAGCCGGCGTCCCTCGAAGGCGCGCCCGAGGGTGACCTCGTCCGCGTACTCCAGGTCGCCGCCGACCGGCAGGCCGGAGGCCAGCCGGCTCACGTTGACTTCGATGGTGCGCAGCAGCCGGGACAGGTAGGTGGCCGTCGCCTCGCCCTCCAGGTTCGGGTCGGTGGCGATGATGACCTCCTCCACCGTCCCGTCGCCCAGCCGCTGGAGCAGCTCCCGGATGCGGAGATCCTCCGGGCCGATGCCGTCGATCGGGCTGATGGCGCCGCCGAGCACGTGGTACAGGCCACGGAACTCGCGAGTGCGCTCGATCGCGACCACGTCTTTGGCCTCCTCGACCACGCAGATGAGGGCGCGGCTGCGGCGGGGGTCGCGGCAGATGTTGCAGCGCTCCTGGTCGGACACGTTGCCGCAGTCGACGCAGAAGCGGACCTTCTCGCGCACCTCGAGCAGCAGCTCCCCCAGCCGGCGGACGTCGAACGATTCGGTCTGGACGATGTGGAACGCGATCCGCTGGGCGGACTTCGGCCCGATGCCCGGCAGGCGGCCGAGCTCGTCGATGAGCTCCTGGACGATGCCCTCGTACATGGACTACTCCCTCGTCCGGGGCGGCAGGGGCGTCTCCTCCAGGAAGCTCGCCCCCAGGATCTCCCGCACCACGGCCTCGCCGTAGCGCTGCGGCTCGGGCGGACCCGCGGGCGGGACGGATGCGGCGGGGGCGCCGCCGGCGGACTCCTGCGGGGCGATGTCCGGGGCATCGATGCGGGCGAGGAACTTCACGCGCACGCCGAGGACGGCGAGGATGGCCTGGCGCAGGATCTCGCTGACGCCCTCCCCCGTGGTCTGCTGCTGGCGGAAGCTCGCCACGTCGTTCTCGCTGATGAAGCCGAGGGTGAGGATGTCCTCCCGCAGGCCGAGCGGCTGGGCGGTGTAGACGACGGTCCAGGCGGCGAGCTTGATCCGCTTGACCGCCTCCAGGATCTCGGGCCACGAGTCGCGCACCCGCTGCAGATCGAGGGGGAGTCCGGGCACCGGCGCGGGCGTCGGCTCGGCGGACGACGGCTCGTGCGCCTGGTGTCCGGGGTGCGCAGCGGGCGGGAGGTCGGCCGCTGCGGGCCGCACCGTGGTTCCACCGGAGCCCGGCACGACGACGTCCCAGCCCGGCTCGCTCACCGGAGCGGTCGCCGGGGGCGCCTGCGGGGCTCGTGTCGGAGCGGCCTCCGCTGCGGGGCGCGCCTGCGGGGCGGCGGGCCGGGACGTGGGCGCTGCGGCCGGGGGCCGGGTGGTCGTGACGGCCGGCGCGACGGGCGCGGCAACGCGGGCCGGTTCGGTCATCTCGGGCCGGGACGCCGGCCCGGTCCGACCGGACTGGCCCGGGTTGCCGGCCCCGGCGGGAGCGCCTGCCGGCGATTCGACGCCCACGCGGCGCTCGAGGCGCTCCACGCGGGCGAGGGCGCCGCGGTCCGTCGCGTCGATGGCGGGGATGAGCACGCGCGCGATGAGCAGCTCGAGGTGGAGGCGCGGCGAGGTCGCGCCGGTCATCTCGGTGAGGGCGTCGTTGACGACGTCGGCCGCCCGGGAGAGCTCGGCCGCCCCGAAGTGCGCGGCCTGCACGCGGTAGGACTCCAGCTGCTCGGCCGGCACCCCGCGGAGCACGGCTCCGGCGCTCTGCCCGGTGGCGGCGACGACGATGAGGTCGCGGAGCCGCTCCAGCAGGTCCTCCACGAAGCGGCGCGGGTCCTGGCCGGTCTGGATGACCCGGTCCACGGCGCCGAACGCCGCCGCGCCGTCCCGCGCGCCGAGGGCGAGCACGACCTCGTCGAGCAGGGCGCCGTGCGTGTAGCCGAGCAGGCCCACGGCGCGCTCGTACTCGACCGAGTCGCCTTCGGAGCCGGCGATCAGCTGGTCGAGGAGCGACAGAGTGTCGCGCACGGAGCCGCCGCCTGCGCGGACGACCAGCGGCAGCACCCCCGCGGCGACCTGCACGCCTTCGGACTCGCACAGCTG
>DATCMN010000456.1:0-4411 GCA_036563405.1 Naasia sp.
CGGCGCGGCGCACCGCGTCAGCGAGCTGCAGGTTCGCCTCGTCGAGGTACTTCTGCGTCTGGGCGACAGCCTCCTGGTGGCGGGCGAGGTAGTCCCGCTCGGCCTCGTCCCTGCGGGCGGTGAGCTCGATGTCGAGGTCGAGGCGCGCCTGCTCGATCTCGCGGGCGATCTCCGCCCTGCCGTCGGCCAGCTCATCCGCGAGGTCCGCTCGGGCGTCCTCCTGCTCCTGGGCGAAGTCGGCGCGGGCTTCGGCGAGCTCGCGGGCGAGCGTCGCGTGCGCCGTCTCGGCCTCGTGCTCGAGCAGTGCGCGGCGGGTGGCCGTGTCGGAGTCGAGCGTGGCGCGGGCGCTGTCCATCTCCGCGGCGAGCTGTGCGCGGGCCAGTTCGATCTCCCGGGCGAGCTCCGCGCGCGCCTCGGCGAGCTCGCGCGCGAGGTCCTCACGCTCGGCCTCGAGCATCCTGTCCTGCTCGGCGCGCTCGGCGGCGAGCTCCCGCTCGAGGGCCGCGCGGGCGGACTCGGTGTCCCGCGCCAGGCGGGACGCCTCCTCGCGGGCAGCGGCCGTCTCGCGGTCGGCGACGAGGCGGAGCTCGGCCGCTTCGCGCTCGGCCGTCGCGCGGATCGCGGCGACCTCGCGCTTCACCGTGCCGCGCGTCTCGGCGGCCTCGGTGGCGACGCTGCCGCGGATCGCGGCCGCTTCGCGGGATGCGTCCTGGAGAGCCTGCTCGGCCGTGTCCTGGGCGCGCATCGTCATGTCGTCGGCCTCGGCGCGGGCCGACTCGAGGATCGCGGCCGCTCGCGAGCGCGCGTCGGCGATGGTGCGCTCGGCGTGGTCCGCGGCCTCCAGCTTCAGCCTGTCGACGTCCGCCTGCACGCCGGCGCGGAGTCGCTCGGCGTCGATGTCCGCCTGAGCGATCAGTCGCATGGACTGCTCCTCGGCGACCCGCAGGGTGTTCTCCAGCTTGTGGCCGAGTCCGGAGTAGGTCGGGCTGCCGACCTCCTCGAGCTCCCCGCTGAGCTCCTCGACCTGGGCGCTGAGGCGCTTGATCTCCTTCTGCGCCTCGGTGCTGGCGGTGTTCGACTTGATCAGGTCGCGGCGGAGGTCCTTGATGGCCTTGTCGACCTCTTCGCGGTTGTAGCCGCGCATCGCCGGGCTGAACTGTGCGTCATCCGTAGCCACGGTCACTCCCCTTGGTGTTGCCGGTGCGGCGCCCGCCGCGGTGTCAGTGTAGACCGCGGCGTCCCCCGGTCGGGGGAGGGCCTGGGCGTGCCGGGCGCCCGCTCTCCCCCTTCCCTGGACGCCCGTTCAGCGGAACGGGGTATCCTCGACTCTCGTTTTTGGCCGCGGGCGACACGCCCTCTGCGCAGGAGCGCCACACGGGCTGTCGCCCGTGCCGTCCGCATACGATGATCGGGACCCGTCCGGTCCGGACGCAGCGCGCCCGCGGCAGGAACGGAAGGAGTGATGTTCGTGCGGTTCGTCTCCGCCATCGTCGCCTTCGTCATCGCCGCGGCGATGATCCTCTACGGCATCGCCCAGCGCACCTGGCTGGCCCCGCCGGAGCGGCTCATCGCGTCAGTGAGCACCGACGACGGCGCCGCGTTCACCGTCCTCGACGGCGACGTCCTCGGCAGCAATCCGGGCCAGCAGCGCGTCCAGGTGCAGGGTGACGAGACGGTGTTCGTCGCCTACGCCCGCACGTCCGACATCCTCGCCTGGCTCGGCGACGAGCCGTACAACTCCCTCTCCTACGACGCCGAGACGCAGCAGCTCGAGACCGCGCTCGTCGAGCCGGAGCCGGCCGCAGAGCCGGCGGAGCCGGCCGCACCGGCGGATCCGGCCGCACCCGTGGATCCCGCGGCGCCGGCCGATCCCGCAGCGCCGGCGGAAGGAGACGCGGCTCCCGTCGCCGGTCCGGTGCCCGCGGGCAGCGACCTCTGGCTGGAGGAGCGCAGCGAGCAGGGCGGCATGACGTGGACGGTCAGCGTCCCCGACGACGTGTCCCTCCTCATCGCGAGCGACGGCACGCTGCCCGCTCCCTCCGAGGTGACGGTGAGTTGGCCGCTGCGCCACTCGACGCCGTGGGCGGGGCCGCTGATCATCGGCGGAGGCGTGCTCCTGCTGCTGGGGCTGGCCCTCTACATCTGGGCCCTCGTGCACATGCGCCGCACCCGCGGACCGCGCCGCAAGGCGCCGCCGAAGCTGCCGCAGGCACCGAAGCCCCGGGCCGTCCGCGGCCCGGTCCTCGAGCCGGCCACCACCGCCAAGGGGCGGCGCGCCACCCGCAGGCTCGTCGCCGTCACGAGCGGCCTCGGACTGTCCGCCCTGCTGCTCACCGCATGCACGCCCTCCGATGTCGACGCCCTCTTCTCCGAGGAGGCGCCGCTGCCCACGGTGACGACGAGCGCGGCGCCCGCGGAGGAGGTCGTCCCGGTCGCCGTCAGCGAGAGCCAGCTCGAGAGGATCGTCGAGAGCGTGTCCGCGACCGTCACTCAAGCGGACACCGATCGCAACGCCGATCTGCTGCGCACGCGCATGACAGGCCCGGCGCTCGAGGAGCGGCTCGCGAACTACGCGATGCGCGGCGCCGACGCGGCCATCGCGGCCCCGGAGCCGATTCCGGCGACCGAGATCTCGCTCGAGCTGCCGGAGGCGACGGACGCCTGGCCCCGCCGCGTGCTCGCGGTGGTGAGCGGCGAGGACCCGGCGAAGGCTCCGATGGCGATCCTGCTCCAGCAGGAGACCCCTCGCGCCAACTACCTCGTCAACTACGCGGTGCCGCTGCAGGCGAACGTCCCGTTCCCCGCCGTCGCGCCGCCGACGGTCGGCGCTCCCGTGCTGCCGAACGACGTCAAGCTGCTGAGCATGCAGCCCGATCAGGTGGGCGGCCAGTACGCCGACATCCTCGCGCAGGGTGAGGCGAGCGCCGCGTTCCCGCTGTTCCTGGCGGAGCCGGACGGCCTGCGCACCCGGGTGGGCGTCGACTACAAGAACCAGAAGAAGGCCGGCTTCCCTTCCACGGCGTCCCTGGAGTTCGGCAACGGGCTCGGCTCCGGGCCGGTGGTCGCCATCGCGAGCAACGACTCCGGCGCCATCGTCGCCACGAGCATCGTGGAGAGCGAGACCGCGAGGCCCACGGCGGAGGGCGCGACAGTCAACCTGGAGGGTCAGGTGAAGGCCCTGTCCGGGCTCTCCACGACCGAGAAGGGCGTCGAGAGCACCTACGGGTACCAGCTGCTGTTCTACGTCCCGCCGTCCAGCGATGACAGTCAGGTCGTGCTGCTCGGCTACGCTACGGCTCTGATCGGCGTGAAGGAGCTGTGACCATGTCTTCGCCCCCGCCCGCGTCGCTGGGCAACCTCCGCGGCGCGATCGACCTCTCCCCGCTCGTGAGCCGCAGTGCCAGACCGGCGGCGCCGACACGACCCGCGAGTGCGGCCCGCCCGGCCCAGCCGGCCGGGGGAGTGCCGCCGGAGGGCGCCGTCGCGGTGCCCAGCCTGGTGCTCGAAGGCAGCGACGCGAACTTCGGCCAGGTGCTCGAGATCTCGCAGCTCCTGCCGGTGCTCGTGGATCTGCGCGCCGAGTGGTCGGAGCCGTCACGTCAGCTCTCGCCGGTGCTCCAGCGGCTCGTGGAGGAGTACGGCGGAAGGCTGCTCCTCGTCACCGTGGACGTCGACGCCAACCCGCAGCTGGCCCAGGCCTTCCAGGCGCAGTCGGTGCCCACTGTGGCGGCCGTGCTCGGCGGTCGCCCGCTCGGGCTCTTCGCCGGTCCGCTGCCCGAGGATCAGCTGCGCGACGTCCTCGACCAGGTGCTCGCCCTCGCCGCGCAGAACGGGATCTCCGGCACCGCCGTCGTGGAGGGAGCCGCCCCCGGCGAGGGGAGCGAGCCCGCCGAGGAGCCCCTGCCGCCGCACCACGCCGAGGCCTACTCGGCCATCGAGCGGGGCGACTACGAAGCGGCGATCACGGCGTACCGGACCGCCATCGCACAGGATCCGAAGGACACCCTGGCGGTCGCGGGTCTAGCCCAGGTGAGCCTGCTCGCGCGCCTGCAGGGGAAGACCCTCGACAGCATCCGCACCGCCGCCGCGGCCGGTCCGGACGATCTCGACGCCCAGCTGGAGGTCGCCGACCTCGACGTCTCGGGCGGCCACCTCGACGACGCCTTCGACAGGCTGCTCACGCTGTTCCCCCGGCTCGACCCGGCCGGCCGTACGGCCGTCCGCACGCGGCTCCTCGAGTACTTCGAGATCGGCGGCGCCGAGGATCCCCGGGTGACCGCGGCGCGCAGGCGCCTCACCAACCTGCTCTACTGAGCAGCGCGAGATGACAGAAGTGGCTGCCATCTCGGGGAGATGACAGCCACTTCTGCCAGATGGCGAAAGCCGACGGGGTCAGTAGGCGCCGTCGGGC
>DATCMN010000457.1:0-4474 GCA_036563405.1 Naasia sp.
CGAGCGCGTGCGGGTCGGAGCCGAGGGCGGCGACCACGGACACGGCTCCCACGGCGACGCGGGCGCGGGTGAGGATCGGGGCGGCGATCGACACGGAGCCGGGCGTCAGGTGTTCCCGCAGCTCGATGTAGCCCTGCTGCCGGGCGAGCCCCAGCGCGGCACGCAGATCCCGCTCCGACTGGATGGTGGCGTCGGTGAAGCGGGACAGCGTGCCGCGGACGACGTTCGCGAGGACCTCCGGCGTGCTGTGGGCGAGGAGGACGATGCCGGCGCTCGTCGCATGCGCCGGGAGCCTTCCGCCCGCCCGGCTGAGGATAGGCACGGCGTCGCGCGAATGCAGGCGCTCGACCACGACGACCTCCGCACCGTCGAGCACCATGAGCTGCACGTTCTGGTGGGTCACCTCGTAGAGGTCCTCGAGGAACGGCAGTGAGGTCTCCCGGAGCCCGTGCGCCCGAGGCGCGAGCATGCCGAGCTCCCACAGGCGGAGGCCCACCCGGTAAGCGCCGCTCGGCAGGCGCTCCAGCACCCCTTCGCGCTCCAGCTGGCCGCACAGCCGGTGGACGGTGGTGAGCGGCAGGTCGCTGAGCCGGGCCACATCGGTGAGGCTGCGCTCCCCGCTCGGCGCCCCGGCGAAAGTTCCGAGCACACTGAGCGCGCGGGAGAACACCGACCGCGCGCGTGCGTTCTCCGAGCTCAAGCCGCATCCTCTCGCGGGGGACGCCGCTTGACCCGACGGTAAGCGACGTCTCCGAGAATAGATGCCCGACCGCGCAACCGCGGACGGCTAGCCGTCGGCGAGCAGGTCCTCGAGCCTGTCGAGAAGCGGGCGCTGACCGGGGAGCAGCTTCTCGCGCGCCTCGTCGGGCGTGCACCAGGCGACCCTGTCGATCTCGGGCACCGTCATCGTGCGTCCGGAGCGCGGCGGCCACGCCAGTTCGAACGTGCCCGGCACTATGGCGTCAGGATCAAGGTCGCCCTCGACCGCGAACGCGCGCACGACCTTGCCGTGGTTCTGCGCGACCTCGCCCAGGTCGACGATCGGACCGACGGGCACGGGCAGTCCCAGTTCCTCGCCGAACTCGCGGACGGCGGCATCCAGCGGATCCTCGCCCTCCTCCAGCTCGCCCTTCGGGATCGACCAGGCCCCCGCATCCTTCTTCGCCCAGAACGGGCCGCCCGGATGCCCGACCAGCACTTCGAGCGCGGGGGAGCGGCGGTAGAGGAGGATGCCGGCGCTGCGCTTCGGCCCGGCCATCAGACGCCTCGCCCCGAAATCCGGCGCCACGGAACGGCGAAGGCCGCCCCGACGGATCGGGACGGCCTTCGCGTCGAGCCCACTCGGCTCAGTGCCGGTCGGAGCCGACGGCCGCAGGCGTGTGCGGTGCGCCGCCCATCGCCTCCGCGTGCCCGTGACCGTGGGCTGCCTCCACCTCGGTGGTGGTGACGGGGGAGATGCGGTCCTCGAAGTACCAGCGGCTGACCACCGCGCGCACCCGCTCCAGCGGGTTGATCTGCCCACGTGCGTTCGGGCGGATCATCAGCGGCTTGTGGTCCTCGAAGGCCACCAGGCGCCAGCGCTCGTAGTCGTCGAGGGGCTGGTGCACCTCGATGTACTCGCCGCCCGGGAGGCGCACGATGCGGCCCGACTCGTAGCCGTGCAGGGCTATCTCGCGGTCCTTCTTCTTCAGCGCGATGCAGACGCGCTTCGTGACGAAGTAGGCGATGAACGGTCCGACCACTGTCACGAACTGCAGCGCGTGGATCACGTGCTCGATGCTCATCTTGAAGTGCGTGGCGATGAGGTCGGAGGACGCGGCGATGAACAGGCCCGCGTAGAACGTGATGCCGGCGGCGCCGATCCCCGTGCGGGTGGGGGCGTTGCGCGGGCGGTCGAGCAGGTGGTGCTCCCGCTTGTCGCCGGTGATCCACGCCTCGAGGAACGGGTAGACCGCCAGCACCACGATCCAGCCGGTGAGGGCGATGATCGGGATGAGGATGTTGAGCGACACCGTCCAGGTGTTGAACAGCACGAACTCGAGTCCCGGCGGCACCAGGCGCAGGGCGCCGTCGGCGAAGCCGATGTACCAGTCGGGCTGCGTGCCCGCCGACACGGGGGAGGGGTCGTAAGGCCCGTACACCCAGATCGGGTTGATCGCGAACAGCGAGGCGATCAGGACCACGACACCGAAGACGATGAAGAAGGTGCCCGCCATCTTCGCGCTGTACACCGGGAGGATCGGGTAGCCCACGACGTTGTCGTTGGTCTTGCCCGGGCCGGGGTACTGGGTGTGCTTGTGCACGATGAGGAACAGCATGTGCAGGCCGATGAGCGCCACGATCAGCGCCGGCAGCAGCAGGATGTGCAGCGTGTAGAGGCGCCCGATGATCTGCTCGCCTGGGAACTCGCCCCCGAACAGGAGGTAGGACGTCCAGGTGCCGACGACGGGGATGCCCTTGATCAGGCCGTCGATGATGCGGAGGCCGTTCCCGGAGAGCAGGTCGTCGGGGAGCGAGTAGCCGGTGAAGCCCTCACCCATCGCGAGCACCCACAGCACGAAGCCGATCACCCAGTTGAGCTCACGCGGCTTGCGGAAGGCGCCGGTGAAGAACACGCGGGCCATGTGCAGCATGATCGACGCGATGAAGAGCAGCGCCGCCCAGTGGTGGATCTGCCGGATCAGCAGGCCGCCGCGCACCTCGAACGAGATGTCGAGGGTGGACGCCATGGCGGCGCTCATCTCGAGGCCCTTGAGCGGGACGTAGGACCCCTCGTACTCCACCGGCGCCATGGACGCTTCGAAGAAGAACGTCAGGTACGAGCCGGACAGCAGGATGATGACGAACAGCCAGAGGGCGACCTCGCCGAGCATGAACGACCAGTGGTCGGGGAAGACCTTGCGGCCCATCTCCTTCACCACGGCCGAGATGCTGGTGCGCTCGTCGATGTAGTTCGACAGGCCCCCGACGACGCCCTTCATGGCGGTCGGCTGGGGTGCAGCGGTTGCTGCGGGTGTGGTGCGGGTGTCAGACGTCGTAGTCACCGCGACGCTCCCAATAGCTAGGCCCGACGGGCTCGAGGAAGTCGCTCTGGGCGACCAGGTAGCCTTCGCTGTCCACCGTGATGGGCAGCTGGGGCAGGGGACGCTTGGCGGGGCCGAAGATGACCGCCGCCTCGCGCTTGATGTCGAACTGGGACTGGTGGCAGGGGCACAGCAGGTGGTGTGTCTCCTGCTCGTACAGCGCCACCGGGCAGCCGACGTGGGTGCAGATCTTCGAGTACGCGACGATCCCGTCGTAGTTCCAGGTCTCGCGTCCCGGGGAGACGTTCAGCTCCTGCGGCTGGAGCCGCATCAGCAGCACGGCCGCCTTGGCCTTCTCCTCGAGCTTGTGGTCGGCCTCGTTGAGCCCCTCGGGGATCACGTGGAAGACCGAGCCGAGCGTGACGTCGGCGGCCCGGATCGGGGTGCCGCTGGGGTCGCGCGTCAGGCGCATGCCCTCCTTCCACATGGTGTGGGTGAGGAGGGAGGCCGGGTCGTTGTTCTTCGGCGCCAGATCGCGGAACAGGAAGATCGCCGGCAGCGGCAGGGCCACGATCGCGCCGATCAGGGAGTTGCGCAGCAGCGCACGGCGGCCGAAGCCGGACTCCTTGTCCGCGAGGTCGAAGATCTCGACGGCGCGGGCCCGCGTCGGCTCGGAGCCGCGAGTGGGGTGGCGCTGGTCGGTCGTCTCGTGGTTGGCCATGAGCGACTTGCTCCAGTGCACCGCACCGATGCCGAGCGTCAGCAGCGCGAGGGCGCTGCCGAGGCCGACGAAGAGGGTGTTGAGGCGGACGGACAGGATGTTGTCCTCCTCGATCGGCACCACGAAATAGGCGACGATCGAGGCCACGGAGGCCACCAGTGACAGGTAGAACAGGATCGAGACGCCGCGCTCGTTGGACCGGTCGACCTTCGGGTCGAGATCGGTCGACCGGGGGCGGTGCGGCGGGAGGCCCGGGTTCTGGAACGCGTCCCGCGCGACGACAGCCGTGCCCGGAGAGTTCCGGCTGTTCAGCGCCGAGTCGTCGGAGGAGACGATGTCCCGTCCGGGAACGTCCTCTGCCATTGCTGTCCTTCCCCTGTCCCTGGTCGCCCTAGTTCGCCCGTGCGGTGATCCACACGGTCAGCGCCACGATGGCGCCGAGCCCGAAGATCCAGGCGAACAGGCCTTCCGCCACCGGTCCGAGCGAGCCGAGCTGGTAGCCGCCCGGCGAGACCTCTTCGGTGTTGAACTTGACCGCGGTGATGATGTCGCGCTTGTCCTCGGGCGTGAGGTTCGCGTCGTTGAAGACCGGCATGTTCTGGGGGCCGGTGATCATGGCCTCGTAGATGTGCTTCTCGGAGGTGCCGACCAGGTCGGGCGCGTACTTGCCCTGGGTGAGCGCGCCGCCCGCGCCGGCCACGTTGTGGCACATGGCGCAGTTGATGCGGAA
>DATCMN010000459.1:0-13844 GCA_036563405.1 Naasia sp.
GTGCAGGTGCAGGAGCAGCTCCTCGAGGCCGGACGGCTCGATGTTCCACCCCATCGCCGTCTTGGGTCCGGGCAGCGGCAGGAACTCGACGCGGTCGGCGCCCGGATACGGGGTTCCCGCGGAGAGGTTGTGGTTCGCGTCCCCGCGCTTCTCGCCCTGGCCGTCCCACAGCTGGACGGAGCCGGTGTTGTAGTAGTTGACGCCGAGGATGTCGATCGGCTGGGCGATCCTCTCCAGGTCGCCGTCCTCGACGAACGACCAGTCGGTGATCCCGGCGGTGTCGGCGAACAGGTCGTCGGGGTACTGGCCCTTCAACATCGGCCAGGTGAAGATGCGGTTGGCGACGGCGTCGATCTGGCGCACCGCCTTCTCGCCGCCGGGCCCGCCGGGGCGGGCGACCGCGAAGTTCAGCGTCACCGAGTACTGCGCGTTCTCCGGGAGCACCGAACGGAGCGCGGTGATCGCCTGGCCGTGCGCGAGGTTCAGGGTGTGCGCGGCGCGCAGCGAGTCGAGCTCGGAGACCCGGCCGGGCGCGTGCACGCCCGCGCCGTAGCCGAGGAAGGCCGAGCACCACGGCTCGTTGAGGGTGGTCCAGGTGGTGATCCGATCGCCGAGCGCCGCCCCGACGATGCTCGCGTACTCGGCGAAGCGGTCCGCCGTCTCGCGGTTCGGCCAGCCGCCTGCATCCTCCAGCGGCTGCGGGAGGTCCCAGTGGTAGAGCGTGGCGATGGGGGTGATGCCGCGTTCGAGCATCCCGTCGACGAGGCGCGAGTAGAAGTCCAGCCCGGCCTGGTTGGCCCCTCCCGATCCGGTCGGCTGGATGCGCGGCCATGCGATGGAGAACCTGTACGCGTCGAGGTTCAGGTCGCGGATCAGATCCAGGTCCTGCTCGAAGCGGTGGTAGTGGTCGTCGGCGATGTCACCGGTGTCGCCGTTCAGCACCTTGCCGGGGGTGCGGGCGAAGGTGTCCCAGATGCTCGGGCCCCTGCCGTCCTCGGCGGCGGCCCCCTCGATCTGATACGACGCGGTGGCGGAGCCGAACAGGAAGCCCTCCGGGAAGGTCAGGCCGGAATCCCGGTAGTCAGCGCTGCCGATCGTCATTGGTCGTTCTCCTTCTCGCCTGGTGCTGGAGCGGGGACGGCGTCCCCGCCGAGCGCCCGCTGAAGGAACTCTGCCACAGTGGGAGCGCTCCCACGAGCCTGAGGAGCGCTCCGCGTGCGAGAAGGTTGAGGGGAGAACAGGAGTACGCATGCCCTTCACCGATCTGCCCCTCGACGCCCTTCGGTCCTACCGCCCCGCCGCGGTCGAGCCGGAGGACTTCGATCCCTTCTGGACCGGGACGCTCGCCGAGGCGCGCGCCGCGACAGGCGGCGTCGACCTATCCCCCGCGCGCACGCCGATCACGGAGGTGATCGTCGAGGATCTGCGCTTCCCCGGGTTCGGCGGCGAGCCCGTGCGGGCCTGGGTGACGCGCCCCCGGGACTCGTCGCCCCGTCCGGCGGTCGTCGAGTACCTCGGCTACGGCGGCGGTCGCGGGCTTCCCGGGGAGCGGCTGCAATGGGCTGCGGCCGGCTACGTGCACCTCCTCATGGACACCCGTGGGCAGGGCAGCGGCTGGGGCTCAGGGGGCGAGACGCCCGACCCGCACGGCTCCGGGCCCGCCGTCGACGGCGTCATGACGCGCGGGATCGAGAGCCCGGCGACGTACTACTACCGCCGCCTCTACACCGACGCGGTGCGGCTGGTCGACGCGGCGCGGGAGCTGCCGTTCGTCGACCCGGCCAGGATCGCGGTGACCGGCGGCAGCCAGGGCGGCGGCATCACGCTGGCCGTGGCCGGCCTGGCCTCCGACCTGGTGGCGGCGGCGATGCCCGACGTGCCGTTCCTGTGCGACTTCCCCCGGTCGATCGAGATCACCCCGGGCCGGCCGTTCGCGGAGATCACCCGCTACCTGGCGACCCATCGCGCGGCGGCCGAGACCGTGCTCGGGACCCTGTCCTACTTCGACGGAGTCGCGTTCGCGCGCCGCGCACTGGTCCCCGCGCTGTTCTCCGTCGCGTTGATGGACGACATCGTGATGCCGTCGAGCGTCTTCGCCGCATACAACAGCTACCGGGCCGACGACCGCGAGATCGAGGTGTACCCGTACAACGGGCACGAGGGCGGCGAGTTCCACCAGTGGGTGCGCCAGGCCGAGTGGCTGTCAGAGCGCCTGGCCTGACGGGCGAACCGCGTACAGCACAAACGGCAACGTTCCGGCCTATCGGCAACCGCAGAGGGTTGCCGTTCGGCCGGAACGCTGCCGTCAGAGGTGGGGCTCAGCGACCGCCGGAGCGGCGCTTGTTGAACACGTCGAAGGCGACGGCCAGGAGGAGCACGAGGCCCTTCACGGCCTGCTGCCACTCGATGCCGATGCCCATGATCGACATGCCGTTGTTGAGCACACCGATGATCAGGCCGCCGATGATGGCGCCGCCGACGGTGCCGACACCGCCCTGAACCGCCGCGCCGCCGATGAAGGCCGCGGAGATGGCCTCGAGCTCGAAGCCGTCACCCGCCTTCGGTCCGGCGAGATTCAGCCGGGCGGTGAAGACGAGACCGGCGAGGGCCGCCAGCACGCCCATGTTCACGAACAGCCAGAAGTCCACCGAGCGGGTCTTGATGCCGGACAGCTCCGCGGCGTGGCGGTTGCCGCCGATCGCGTAGATGTGGCGGCCGAAGACGCTGCGGTTGGCGACGGTGCCGTAGATCAGCACGAGCACGGCGAGGATGATCAGCGTGACCGGGATGCCCTTGAAGGTGGCGAGGGCATAGGTGAACAGCCCGATGCCGACCGCGATCAGCGCCAGCTTGAGCAGGAACCAGCCGACCGGCTCCACGTCCTGCCCGTAGCTCACGCGGCCGCGGCGGGTGCGGATCTGCTGCACGATCAGCGCGGCTATGGCGATCAGGCCGACCACGAGGGTCACGATGTCAAGCGACGAGCGCGGCCCGAGCTCGATGGGGGCGAACTCGACGAAACCGTTGCCCAGCGCACGGTACTCGGTCGGGAACGAGCCGATGTTCGCATTGCCGAGGACGACGAGCGCCAGCCCTCGGAAGATGAGCATGCCGGCGAGCGTCACGATGAACGCGGGTATCCCGACGTAGGCGATCCAGAAGCCCTGCCACGCTCCGACCGCAGCGCCGATCGCGAGCGACAGGATGACGGCGATCCACCACTCGAGGCCCATCTTCACGGCGAAGACGCCCGACACCGCGCCGATGAACGCCGCCACGGAGCCCACCGACAGGTCGATGTGGCCAGCCACGATGATCAGCACCATGCCGATCGCGAGGATCAGGATGTAGCCGTTCTGGACGATCAGGTTCGAGATGTTCTGGGGCCGCAGCAGGATCCCGTTGGTGAGCACCTGGAAGAGGGCGATCACCACGATCAGGGCGAGGAAGATGCCGTTCTTGCCGAGGTCGGCGAGCACGTGGCTGATCGCGGAGGTGAAGCGATTGGTCGGAGGACCGATCTCCTCGCTCCCCGTCGGGCCGCCGCCGGGCCGGAGCTCTGTGTTCGTCATGCTGATTACTCCTTAGTTGGCTGCGCGGGATGTCAGCGGGGCGATTCCATGGTCATGTACTTGAGCAGGACCTCCGGGGAGGCCTTCTCGATCGGCACCTCACCGGTGATCCGCCCCTCCGAGAGGGCGTAGATCCTGTCGCAGATGCCGAGCAACTCGGGCAGCTCGGAGGAGATCACGATGATCCCCTTCCCCTCCGCAGCGAGCCGATTGATGATCGTGTAGATCTCGTACTTGGCGCCCACGTCGATGCCGCGGGTGGGCTCGTCGAGGATGAGGACGTCGGGGTCCGAGTAGATCCACTTGGACAGGACGACCTTCTGCTGGTTGCCGCCGGAGAGCTTCCCGGTCTTCGCCAGCACGTTCGGCGCCTTGATGTTCATGCTCTTCCGGTACTCGCTGGCGACCTGGTACTCCTGGCCGTCGTTGACGAGTCCCATCCGCTCGAGCTTCTTCAGCGACGCCATCGAGACGTTGCGCTTGATGTCGTCGATCAGGTTGAGGCCGTACACCTTGCGGTCCTCCGTGGCGTAGGCGAGCCCGTTGTCGATCGCCTCGGCGACGGTACGGGTGCGGATCTCCTTGCCGGCCTTGAACACACGGCCGCTGATCCGGGAGCCGTAGGAGCGGCCGAACAGGCTCATCGCGAACTCGGTGCGGCCGGCACCCATCAGACCCGCGATGCCGACGATCTCGCCACGGCGGACGTTCAGATTGACCTTGTCGACCATCACACGGGTGGGGTCCTGGGGGTGGTGGGCGGTCCAGTCCTCGACCCGGAGGATCTCCTCGCCGATGTTCGGCGTGTGGTCCGGGTAGCGGTGCTCGAGGTCGCGGCCCACCATGTCCTTGATGATGCGGTCCTCGGTGATCTCCGACTTCGGCATCGTCTCGATGGTCTTGCCGTCGCGGATCACCGTGACCGAGTCCGCGATCCTTTTGATCTCGTTCAGCTTGTGGCTGATGATGATGCTCGTGATCCCCTCCTCCTTGAGGGCGAGGATCAGGTCGAGCAGGTGGGCGGAGTCCTCGTCGTTGAGGGCGGCGGTCGGCTCGTCCAGGATGAGCAGCTTCACCTTCTTGGAGAGCGCCTTCGCGATCTCCACGAGCTGCTGCTTGCCGACGCCGATGTCCATGATCTTCGTCGTGGGCTTCTCGCGGAGGCCGACCCGCTTGAGCAGGGCGCCGGCCTCCTGGTTGGCCTTGTGCCAGTCGATGAGGCCGAAGCGGCCCTTCACCTCGTTGTTGAGGAAGATGTTCTCCGCGATGGAGAGATAGGGGCTGAGGGCCAGCTCCTGGTGGATGATGACGATGCCCTTGGCCTCGCTGTCGCGGATGCTGTGCAGGGAGAGCACCTCGCCCTCGAAGACGATGTCGCCCTCGTAGGTGCCGTGCGGGTACACGCCGGACAGGACCTTCATGAGGGTCGACTTGCCCGCGCCGTTCTCGCCGCAGATCGCGTGGACCTCGCCGCGCGTGACCTCCAGCGTGACGTTCGAGAGGGCCTTCACGCCGGGGAACGTCTTCGTGATGTCCCGCATCTCGAGGATGTTGGTCGTCTCCATGTGAGACCCGCTTCCTGTGCGTCGTTGGATGGGAGCCGGTGGTGGGGAGGGTACTCCCCACCACCGGCCGGTTTCGACGGCTGGCGGTCCGGCCTCGCGGTCGGTTCGCCGGCTGTCAGACCTTCAGAAGGTCGATCGACTAGCCGTCGATCTCTTCCTGGGTCCAGTAGCCCGTGTCGACGAGCGCCTCGGTGATGTTGTCCTTGACGACGATCACCGGCTGGAGGAGGAACGACGGCACGACCTTCACGCCGTTGTCGTAGTCCTCGGTGTTGTTGATCTCCGGCTCGTCGCCGTTCAGCACGGCGGTGGTCATCTTGACCGCCTCGGCAGCGAGGTCACGCGTGTCCTTGAAGATCGTCGCGTACTGCTCGCCGCTGACGATGGCCTTCACGGAGTCGATCTCGGCGTCCTGACCGGAGATGATCGGGAAGTCGGTGCCGACCGCGTAGCCCGCGTCGGTCAGCGCGGAGATGATGCCGCGGCTGATGCCGTCGTAGGGCGACAGGACCGCGTTCACCTTGCTGCCGTCCGAGTAGTTCGCCGTGAGGATGTCCTCCATGCGGCTCTGGGCGGTCTCGCCGTCCCAGCGGAGCGTGGCGACCTGCTCGATGTCCGTCTGGCCCGACTTCACCACGAGGGTGCCGTCGTCGATGAGCGGCTGCAGCACGTCCATGGCTCCGTTGAAGAAGAAGAACGCGTTGTTGTCGTCGAGCGAGCCGGCGAACAGCTCGATGTTGAACGGGCCGGCAGGCGCGCCCTCGATCGGGGTGCCGTCGAGCTCGGCGAGGCCGAGACCGTTGAGGACCGAGTAGGCCTGCTGCTGTCCCACGAGGAAGTTGTCGAACGTGGCGTAGTAGCTGACCGCGTCGGTGTCGCGGAGGAGCCGGTCGTACGCGATGACCGCGATGTCCTGGCTTGCCGCGTCCTCGAGGACGTTGGTGAGCGTCGTGCCGTCGATCGAGGCGACGATCAGAGCGACAGCGCCCTTGGTGATCATGTTCTCGATCTGGCTGACCTGGGTGGGGATGTCGTCCTCTGCGTACTGCAGGTCGACCTGGAACCCGGCCTCCTCCAGCTGCTCCTTGACGGCGTTGCCGTCCTGGATCCAGCGCTCGGACGACTTGGTGGGCATCGCGACGCCGACGAGCTCGCCGCCGCCCTCTCCGCCGCCGGAGCCGCCGCTGCCGCTGCCGCCGCCGGCGCAGCCGGCGAGAGCGACGATGACACCGCCGGCAAGGAGCGCGCTAAGTGCTCTCTTGTTCACTGTGTTTCCTTTCCTGTGTGTGGCAAGGACGCCGTTGTCAGCTTCCTCAGGTGCCCGGACGAGTCCGGGGGTCGGTGGGCCCCGCTCAGATCCCTCTGGCGAGGCGGTGGTAGGCGGCGTTCCAGCGCACGGTGTCGCGGAAGCCGTCCAGGCTGGTGTCACGGTCGATGACGAGGAGCTCGGTCTCGCTCATCTCGGCGAAGTCGCGGAACGCCTCGACTCCGACCGCCGTGCTCATGACCGTGTGGTGCGCAGCTCCCGCGGTGAGCCAGGCTGCGGCGCTGGTGGCGAAGTCGGGGGCCGGCTTCCAGACGGCGTGCCCGACCGGGAGGTTCGGCATCGGCTCCGGCAGGGCGACGTTCTCGACGACGTTCGCGACGAGACGGAACCTGTCGCGCATGTCGCTCATGGCCACGACGACGGCGGGCCCCGGGTCGGCGGTGAAGACCAGGCGCACCGGGTCCTCCTTGCCGCCGATGCCCAGCGGGTGGATCTCCAGGCGCGGCCGTGAGGTCGTGAGCGACGGGCTGACCTCGAGCATGTGCGCGCCGAGGATGAGCTCGTTGCCGGGCTCCAGGTGGTAGGTGTAGTCCTCCATCAGGCTCGCGCCGCCCGGCAGCCCCGCTCCCATGACGTTCGCGACGCGGACGAGGATCGCCGTCTTCCAGTCGCCCTCCGCGCCGAAGCCGTATCCGTCGGCCATCAGGCGCTGCACGGCGAGGCCCGGCAGCTGCTTCAGCGCGCCCAGGTCCTCGAAGCTCGTGGTGAACGCGGCGAAGTCGCCGGCCTCGAGGAACGACCGCAGGCCGAGCTCGATGCGGGCGCCGTCGCGGAGCGACTCGTGGCGCTCCCCGCCCCGGCGCAGCTCGGCGACGACGTCGTAGGAGTCCTCGTACTCGGTCACCAGGGCGTCGACTTCGGAGTCCAGCGACGCCTCGACGGCGGCGGCGAGCTCGTTCACGCCCCAGGTGTTCACCTGCACGCCGAAGCGCAGCTCCGCCTCCGTCTTGTCGCCCTCGGTGACCGCGACGTAGCGCATGTTGTCGCCGAAGCGTGCGAGCTTCAGGGAGCGGGACGCGGCGAATCCGGCCGCGGCGCGCACCCAGGTGTCGACCTGGCCGGTGACCCGCTCGTCCGAGACGTGGCCGACGACCGTCTTCCGCGGCACCCCGAGGCGGGCGGCGATGTAGCCGAACTCCCTGTCGCCGTGCGCGGCCTGGTTGAGGTTCATGAAGTCGAAGTCGATGCTCGACCACGGCAGGTCGACGTTCGCCTGCGTGTGCAGATGCAGCATCGGCTTGCGCAGCGTGTCGAGGCCGGTGATCCACATCTTCGCCGGGGAGAAGGTGTGCATCCAGGCGATCACGCCGAGAACCCGGTCGTCCGAGTTCGCGTCGAGCGCGGCGCGGCGGATGGCGTCGGAGTCGGTGAGGACGTCCTTCCAGACCAGCTCCACCGGCAGGGCGGAGCCGAGCTCCTCGGCGATCCGGCGGGACTGCTCGGCCACCTGGCGGAGGGTCTCCTCGCCGTAGAGGCCCTGGCTCCCGGTGAGGAACCAGACCTGGTGCGCGGAGAGGTCGGGGGTGGGGCGGGGCATGGTCATCCTTCTGGTCGTGCTCACAGGGCGTCCACCGCGGCGCGCTCGACGGCGAGGCCGGAGCGGTAGCGGTCGAGGTAGGCGGAGAAGCCGGCGACGTCCGCGGGGTCGGGCTCGACGGTGTCGAGGGCCGCGCCCGCGAACACCGCGTCCCGGAGGTAGGAGTCGAGGTCGGTGTCCGGCTCGGCGGCGAAGGAGGCGAGCACCGCGATGCCCCACGCCCCGCCCTCGGACGCCAGTTCGGCGACGGCGACGGGCGCGTCGAGGGCGGCGGCGAGGAAGCGCTGGGCGACGCCGGCGGTGCGGAACATGCCGCCGTGCGCCATCATCCGGTCGAGGCCGACCCCCTCCGCCTCGAGGACCTGCATGCCGATGCTCAGCGCGCCGAACACCCCGTAGAGCTGGGCGCGCATGAAGTTGGCGAGAGTGAGGCGGCTGTCCGGTGTCCGGACGACGAGCGGCCGGCCCTCCGGCAGGCCGACGAGGGGCTCACCGGCGAGGGTGTTGTAGGCGAGCAGGCCACCGGCGTCGGCCTCGCCCTCGAGCGCCTCGCGGAAGAGCACCTCATAGACCGCGTCGCCCTCGCCTGCCGCACCGAGCGCCGCGGCGAACCGGCCGAAGACGCTCACCCAGGCGCCGAGCTCGCTGGCGCCGTTGTTGCAGTGCACCATGGCCACGGCGTCGCCGGCCGGGGTGGTGACGACGTCGATCTCGGGGTGGATGCCCTCGATGGGGCGCTCGAGCACGACCATCGCGAAGATGCTGGTGCCCGCGCTGACGTTCCCGGTGCGCGGTGCCACGGCGCCGGTGGCGACCATGCCGGTGCCGGCGTCCCCCTCGGGCGGGCAGAGGAGCGCGCCCGGCTGCAGCGCACCGGTCGGGTCGAGGAGGGCCGCCCCCTCGGCGGTCAGGGTGCCGGCCGGTTCCCCGGCGACGAGGACCTCGGGCAGGAGGTCGCGGAGCGGAGCCGCGAGCGGCGTGCCGGCGGCGAGCTCGTCGAAGCGGGCCAGCAGGTCGGCGTCGTAGTCGCGGGTCGCCGTGTCGATGGGGAACATCCCGGACGCGTCGCCGACGCCCAGGACCCGGCGGCCGGTGAGACGCCAGTGCACGTAGCCGGCGAGGGTCGTGACGAAGCGCACCTGCGGGACGTGCCGCTCCTCGTCGAGAACCGCCTGGTAGAGGTGGGCGACCGACCAGCGCAGCGGGATGTTGGTGCCGAACCGCTCGGTCAGCGCCTCGGCGGCGCGCTCCGTGTTCGTGTTGCGCCAGGTGCGGAACGGCACCAGCAGCTCGTCATCGACCCCGAACGCCAGGTAGCCGTGCATCATCGCCGAGACCCCGACCGCACGGAACCCGACGGGCCGGACGCCGTAGCGGCGCTCCGCGTCGGCCGCGAGGTCGGCGTAGACCGCCGCGAGACCGGTCTCGACGTCCTCGAGCGAGTAGGTCCACAGCCGGTCGACGAAGCGGTTCTCCCACTCGAAGCCGCCGGAGGCGAGCACGACGCCCGGGTCGTCGCCGAGGAGCACCGCCTTGATCCGGGTCGAGCCGAGCTCTATCCCGAGGGTGGCGCGTCCGGACGCGATGGCGTCGCGGGCCGGAGCGGGGTCGGTGCTTCGGGCGCTGTCGGTGCTCATCGCCGGACCTCCCCCGCCTGCACGACGGGGTTTCCCACCCGGTCGTCGGAGGGCTGCCCGGCTGTGCTCGTGCTCCGGTCGACAGGCTGCCCGGCTGTGCCCATGCTCCGGTCAGCAGGCTGACCGTAGATGTTCTGGTAGCGGTCGAACAGGGCGTCGACGGCGTCCTGCGGAATCGGCAGGGGCTCCCCCAGCTGCCGCGCGATGTGCACGCTGCGCGCGACGTCCTCGACCATCACGGCCGCCTTGACGGCGTCCTTCGCGCTCGAGCCGATCGTGAACGGGCCGTGGTTCTGCATCAGCACCGCGCGTGACCGGTGCCCTCGGAGCGTCTCGACGATGCCGCGGCCGATGGAGTCGTCGCCGATGATCGCGAACGGCCCGACGGGGATCTCGCCGCCGAACTCGTCCGCCATCGCGGTGATGACGCAGGGGATCGGCTCCGCGCGGGCCGCCCAGGCGACGGCGTAGGTCGAGTGGGTGTGCACGACACCGCCGACCTCGGGCATGTTCCGGTAGACGTAGGCGTGCGCCGCGGTGTCGCTCGACGGCGAGTTCTCGCTGCCGGGGGTGCCGGGGATGACGTTGCCGTCCAGGTCGCAGACGATCATGTTCTCGGGCGCCAGGTCGTCGTAGCTGACGCCGGAGGGCTTGATCACGAAGAGGTCGGCGCCCGGCACGCGGCCGGACACGTTGCCGCCGGTCCAGATGACGAGGCCCCAGCGGACGAGCTCGTCGTGCAGCCGGGACACCTCCTGGCGCTGCCGCGCGATCGCGACCTCGACCTCGGGGGAGAAGTTGCTCACGCGGTCCACCGATCGGAGTCGATGCCGAGCCCGAAAGGGGCGCTCGTGCACGGCTGCTGCGTCGTCGCAATCACGCGGGGGAACCTCGTCGTTCGTCGTTCGAAATCGATGTGAACGGTCACATGGACCGGAGTCAGTGTAGGACCACGCCCGTCGCGACTGTCAACTTCCACGCCGTCTCGCTTGGATAACGGCCGGGGAAAGGCCCGGAGAAGCGCGGGTTCCCGCTATTTCTGCGGCCGGCGCGGGGGCGCGGTGGAGGCGCGCACGACAAGCTCCGGGTCGATCTTGGCCGAGTATCCGGCCCCGCCCTCCAGCTGACCGAGGAGAAGCGCGACACAGCGTCGGCCCAGCTCGGGGAAGTCCTGCCGCACCGTGGTGAGCGGCGGCGCGAAGTGGGCGGCCTCCGGGATGTCGTCGAAGCCGACGATGCTGATGTCCGCCGGGCAGTCGAGGCCGGATTCGCGGATCGCGTGCAGGAAGCCGAGCGCCATCTGGTCGTTGGAGGAGAACACGGCCGTGAAGTCGCGGTAGCGGAGCAGCTCCCGGCCGGCCCGGTAGCCGAAGTCGGCCGTCCAGTCGCCGAGGATCGGCGCGGTGGTGGGCACGTCCCAGTCGCTCATCTCCGCGAGGAACCCGCGCATCCGCGCTTCCGCCTCGATCCAGTCCTGCGGGCCGGTCAGGTGGTAGATGGACCGGTGGCCGAGCTCGAGCAGGTGGCGGGTGGCGAGGCGCGCGCCCATGATCTGGTCGACCGAGAGCGCATGGGTCTCCTCGTGCTCCGTCGACTGCAGCGTGACGTAGGGCACCCGGATGGACAGCGTGCCGATGGCGTCGAAGACGCGCTGCTGCGGCGCGATCACGACGAGGCCTTCCGCAGCCTGATCGAGCAGGTGGTCGAGCGCCTCCACTATCGCGGCGGCATCGGTGCCGCGCAGGTTGGCGGTGACGACCGAGTAGCCGGCCATCCGCGCGGCCTCCTCGATCGCGGTCACGCTGCTCGCGGGGCCGTAGTGGAACCTGTTGAAGATCAGGATCCCGATGGTGCGGGACCGGCTCGTGACCAGAGCCCGTGCGGCCCGGTTGGGCCGGTACTGCAGGGTCTCCATGGCGTCGAGGACCCGCTGTCGGGTCTCCGGCCGGATGCTCGGGTGGTCGTTCAGGACGCGGGACACCGTCTGGTGCGACACCTCCGCCAGGCGCGCGACATCGCGGATGCTGGCCGCCCGGCCGGCTGTCACATCGCTTGTCACACGCACAGTATGGCGGCATGTGACAGAAGTTCGCCTGTCACAATCGCGTCGGCGGGATTGCGCGTCAGGCGGCTGCCGCGGCGGACGGCGGGTCGGCGAGCAGCGGACCGAGGGCCAGCTCGCCCGCACCGATCACGAGGATGTCCGATCCGAGCTCGGCCCGGCGCACCGAGAGGCCCTCGAGCGGCGCCCCGAGAGCCCGATCGGCGAGCAGCGCGGCGAGCCGGCCGGGACGCGCCGCCTCGAGCGCCGCCAGGAATCCGCCGAGCACCAACACCTGGGGGTCGAGGATGTTGACGATCGTGCCGACCGTGGTGGCGAGGTGGTCGAGCTGCCGGTCGACCTCGGCCGCCACCGCCAGGTCGCCGGAAGCGAGGAGAGCGGCCTCGAGGGCGTCGGCATCCGCGGACTGCAGCCCGAGGAGGCGGAGCAGCGTGTCGCGGCTCACCTCCGACTCGAGCGTTCCGGGGACGCCCGCTGCATCGCGCTTGCCGCCGCCCGACACGTGGGTGTGGCCGAACTCCCCCGCGTACCCGGCGCTGCCCGTGAGCGGCGCACCCCCGGCCAGGATGCCGCCTCCGATGCCGCTCGAGCCACCGTTCAGGTACACCGCATCGGTGCAGCCGCGGGCGGCGCCGAAGACCGCCTCCGCGACGGCGCCGAGGGTGGCATCGTTCGCGACGAGCACGGGGACGGCGCATGCCTCCTCGAGCATGGATCCGAGCGGGGCGTCCTGCCAGCCGAGGTGCGGGGCGAGCCGCACGAGGCCGTCGGACGCGCGGACGAGCCCCGGCACGGCGACACCCATGGCCGCGATGCGCGGCTGACCGGTCTGCTCGCGCAGCTCGTCGAGCGCGGAGGCGGTGAGGGCGGGCAGCTCCGCTGCGGGCGGAGGAGTGTCGTGCGCCATGCGCCGGCGGCCGAGCACGCGCCCGCCCAGGCCGACGAGGGCGACGGTCACCGCGTCCGCCTCCGGCACGAGCGCGGCCGTGACCACCCGGTCCGAGGGGACGACGACGGGACTGGGCCGGCCGACCGAGCCCGCGGCGGCCGGCTGGGTCTCGGTGACGAGGTCGAGTTCGGCGAGCTCGCCCACCAGCGCGCCCACAGTGGACCGATTGAGGCCGGTGGCCAGGGTCAGGGCGGCCCGCGACGAGCTCCCAGCTCGGTGCACCGTCGTCAGGAGGGCCGAGAGGTTGCGGACCCGCACCGAGCGCTTGTCGCTGGTCTCCACGGCACCTCCCCCCGACTTTCCGACTATGGCAGTCCGGGCACTGTACCGGGACCCCTCGCCCTGATATGTTGCAGGCGCAAACAATTTCTATCCGCTACCCCGGGAGCCCCCTCATGGCAACGACGCCGACGCGCGACGACAAGTTCTCCTTCGGTCTCTGGACCGTCGGCTACAACGGCACCGACCCGTTCGGCGGCCCCACCCGCGAGCACCTGGACACCGTGCACGTGGTGGAGAAGCTCGCGGAGCTGGGCGCCTACGGCCTCACCTTCCACGACGATGACCTCTTCGCCTTCGGCTCCTCCGACGAGGTGCGCCAGGGCGAGATCGACAGGCTCAAGCAGGCCCTCACCGACACCGGCCTCATCGTCCCGATGGTCACCACCAACCTGTTCAGCGCCCCCGTCTTCAAGGACGGCGGCTTCACCTCCAACGACCGCGCGGTGCGCCGGTTCGCCCTGCGCAAGGTGCTCCGCAACATCGACCTCGCCGCCGAGCTCGGCGCCAGGACCTTCGTCATGTGGGGCGGGCGCGAAGGCGCCGAGTACTCGCACTCGAAGGACATCCGCAACGCCCTCGAGCGCTACCGGGAGGCGGTCAACCTTCTCGGCGACTACGTCACCGACAAGGGCTACGACATCCGCTTCGCGATCGAGCCGAAGCCCAACGAGCCCCGCGGCGACATCCTGCTCCCCACCCTCGGTCACGCCCTCGCGTTCATCGACAGCCTCGAGCGTCCCGAGCTCGTCGGGCTCAACCCCGAGGTCGGCCACGAGCAGATGGCGGGCCTGTCCTTCACCGCCGGCATCGCCCAGGCGCTCTACCACGGCAAGCTCTTCCACATCGACCTGAACGGCCAGCGGGGCATCAAGTACGACCAGGACCTCGTGTTCGGCCACGGCGACCTCTACGA
>DATCMN010000464.1:0-3684 GCA_036563405.1 Naasia sp.
TCCCGACGCCGACCTCGATCGCGCGCGGCCCACGGCGCAGCGACGCGCCCCCGGGACCCGCGCCGCCGGCAACCGTGCTCGTCAGGTCGGGCTGCTGCAGCAGCGCCTCCCGGGCCGTGGCCAGCCCGGACTCGGGCACCATCACGTCCCGCGGGCCGGCGGCGAGGAAGTCGGGCACGTCGAAGCCGGCGGTGCGGCGCAGCATCGACGGCACGCCGTGCTCGAGCAGCAGCCCCTGGATGAGCTCGCCCTCGACCTGGTTGCGGGTGCCCGCGACCTTCACGAGGCGGCCCTCGCTCAGCTGGCGCTTGACCTTGCGCGCCCGGGCGTGTCGCTCGGAGACCGGCGGATCGTCATCGTCGATCCCTCCGGCCATCGCGGCTCACAGCTCCCTGACGGTCCCGTCGTCGATGAGGTACGTCCGGACCGTGGCCTCGCCCTGGCGGTCGAGCCCGACGATGATCCACTCGACGCCGGGCCAGTTGGCCGCGAAGTTGATGTCGGTCTGCGACGGGTAGGGCGGCGTCCGCGTGTGCGAGTGGTAGATCGCGCCGAGCTCGAGGCCGGCGTCGTCGAAGTCGTCGAGCGCGCGCAGCACCGCGAGGCCGTCGACCTCGAACTTCAGTGGGCTGTGGGCCTCGTTGACCATCGCCCGCACCTCGACCGCCTCGTCGCCGCGCCGGGCGACCAGGCCGCAGCACTCGTCGGGCGCGTCCTGGCGGGCGTGCTCGATCATCTGGTCGAGCAGCTCCGAGGAGATCTTCACGAGCGGCGGGGCGAGTCGAGCCCCGGGAACTCCGTGTCCTCGTCCGCGGTGCGCGGGTCGGCGCCGCTGATGGCGTCCTTGAACTCGCGCATCCCCTTGCCGACCGAGCGCGCCACGTCGGGCAGCTTCTTCGGCCCGAGCACGATCAGGGCGATGATCAGGACGACGACGACTTCCATGGGCCCGACGTTGATCGGCATTCAGCTCGCTCCTCTTACCACCAGATGGTCGAGTCCAGGTTCTCGACCTCGTCGACCGGAAGTGTGTAAATCCCGCTGGAGAGGTACTTCCAGCCGTCGTCGGCGATCAGGAAGACGACGTTGCCCTCGTCGAGCTCGTTGGCGATGCGCACGGCCACGCGGGCGATGGCGCCCGACGAGACGCCGGCGAAGATGCCCTCCTCGTCGAGCAGCTTGCGCGTCCAGACGATCGCGTCGCGGTTGGTCACGAAGATCTTGCGGTCGAGCACCGACAGGTCGATGATCGGCGGGATGAAGCCGTCGTCGAGGGAGCGCAGCCCCTGGACCGGCTCGCCCTGCATCGGCTCCGCGGCGACGATCTTGACGGCGTCGCCGAGCTCCTCCTTGAGGCGCCGGCCGTTGCCCATCAGCGTGCCGCCGGTCCCGAGGCCCGCGACGAAGGCGGCGATGTCGCCGTCGAGCTCGTCGAGGATCTCCTTGGCCGTCCCGTGGTAGTGCGCCCCGGGGTTGGCCTGGTTGCCGTACTGGTAGGGCATGTAGTACGAGGCGTCGGCCTCGGCCATCTCGAGCGCCAGGGCGACGGCGCCGTTGGAGCCCTGGTCGCCCGGCGAGTAGACGATCTCCGCGCCGTACATCTGCAGGAGCTGCGTGCGCTCCGGCGTGACGTTGTCGGGCATGACCACCTTCAGCGGGTAGCCCTTGCGCGAGCAGATCATCGCCAGCGAGATCCCGGTGTTGCCGGAGGTCGGCTCGAGGATCGTCTGGCCCGGCTTGATCAGGCCCTTCTCCTCGGCGTCCTCGATCAGCGCCCGGGCGACGCGATCCTTGACGGAGCCGGTCGGGTTGAACGACTCCATCTTGGCCCAGATGCGCACCCCCGGCTTGGGCGACAGGCGCTTGAGCTCGACGAGCGGCGTGTTGCCGATCGCCTGGACGATGTCGCCGTAGCGGCCCCCGCAGGGACGGTTGCGCAGCTCCGTGGGACCCATTGCTTCAGGAAGTGTAGCGAGGGGTCCCGGCCCGGGACAGGGGCTAGAGACCGCCGGCCATGGCCGGCAGGATGACGAGGACGTCGCCCTCCTCGACGGTGGTGTCGAGCCCGTCGAGGACGCGCACGTCCTCGTCGTTGAGGTAGACGTTGACGTAGCGGTTGAGCTCGCCGCCCTCGCCGAAGAGCTGGCCCTGGGTGGCCGGGTGCTCCTCGGAGAGGGAGCGCAGGACCTCGCCGACGCTGGAGCCGGCGGCGCCGACCTCCTTGGCGCCGCCGACGGACGAGCGCAGGACCGGGGGGATGCGGACAGTTGCCATAGGTGGCGGGACCCTAGCCCGCAGCGGCGCAGAACGCCTCGTAGTCGGGGAAGACGCCCATCTCCTCGTCGCTGATCTCCTCCGGCGCGCGCGAGCAGATCGGGCACTCGGGGTCGCGGCGGACCTTCAGCTCGGTGAACGTCGCGCCGAGGGCCTCGTAGAGCAGCAGGCGGCCGACGAGCGGCTCGCCGATGCCGACGATGAGCTTGACGACCTCGGTCGCCTGCAGCAGGCCCATCGTGCCCGGCAGCACGCCGAGGACGCCATTGGCGCCGCAGCTCGGGGCCAGCTCGGCCGGCGGCGGCACCGGGTAGAGGCAGCGGTAGCACGGCCCGTCGTAGGGCTTGAAGACCGAGAGCTGGCCGTCGAAGCCGAGGATCGAGGCCGACACGACCGGGATCTGCAGGCGCACGGTGGCGTCGTTGAGCAGGTAGCGCGTCGGGAAGTTGTCGAGGCCGTCGACGATCACGTCGTAGCCCGTGATGACGTCCATGATGTTCGACGAGTCGAGCCGGAAGTCGTACTTGACGACGTTGACGTCCGGATTGATCGCCTTCATGGACTGCTCGGCCGAGTCGACCTTCGGCGTGCCGACGCGGTCGGTGGTGTGGATGACCTGGCGCTGGAGGTTCGACAGGTCGACGACGTCGTTGTCGATGATGCCGATCGTCCCCACGCCGGCGGCGGCGAGGTAGAGCGCGGTCGGCGAGCCGAGGCCGCCGGCGCCGAGCAGCAGGACCTTGGCGTCGAGCAGGCGCTCCTGGCCGACCTGGCCGATCTCCGGGAGCAGGAAGTGGCGCGAGTAGCGCTCGCGCTGCTCGGCGGTGAGCTGGCGCGGGACGTCGACCTCGTAGCCGCGGTCCTTCCACAGCACGTAGCCGCCGGTCATCGAGCGCACGTCGGAGAAGCCGAGGTCGCCGAGCGTCTTGGCGGCGAGCGCGGAGCGGGTGCCGGAGGCGCAGTAGAGGACGACGGGCTGGTCGCGGTCGGGCACCGCGCCGTCGATGCGCGACTCGAGGTAGCCGCGCGGGACGTGAGAGGCCCCGGGCAGGTGGCCCGAGTCCCACTCCTCGCTCTCGCGGACGTCGACGATCGCGACGCCCTGGTCGAGCAGGCCCTTGACCTCCGAGGGGTCGACCTCGGTGACCTGCTCCTTGATCTGGCGGATGTAGTCCGCGCCGCTCGGGCTCATGGGGTGAATTCCTGTCGGGGTTCGGGTGCTTCAGAAAGTATAGCGGCCTGCAGGCGGCGCATGCCGGCCAGCCAGCGGTCGCGGTCGGCGGCCTTGCGGCGCTCGAACTCGGCCACCTCGGGGTGCGGCAGGATGAGGAAGCGCTCGGAGCGCACGCCGGAGACGACCGTGTCGGCGACCTCCTCGGGGCCGAGCACCGCGCCGGCCGCGGCCACGAC
>DATCMN010000465.1:0-3489 GCA_036563405.1 Naasia sp.
GCGGGGCGAAGCCCGTCTGGAAAGCACCGAGGTCGATGGCCTGACCCGTGCTTGGCTGCGCATCCCCGAGCACGGCCATCACGTCGGCTTCTCCGGCGACGTACTGCCCGACTACATCACGCAGCTTCCGGAACTCCTCGGGCCGGCGCAGGGCGAGCGAGTGGTGTGGATCTACACGCCGCTGGCCCTGGACGCCGCACTCGCCCTCGACCCGACGGTCCTCGTCTACGACGTGATGGACGACCTCGCCGCCTTCAAGGGCGCCGCACCGGAGCTGGTCGTGCGCCGGCGACATGCGCTGCGTCGGGCGGACGTCGTCTTCGCCGGCGGGCGCTCCCTGCACCGCTCCGTCGTCCGGCAGGGGCGGAAGGACGCCCATCTGATCCCGAGCGGAGTGTCCAACGCGCACTACGCCACGGCCGGTCGTCTGCGCAAGGACGACGGGCGCCGCGTGGCCGGCTATGTCGGCGTCCTCGACGAGCGGCTGGACCTCGACCTCGTGGCGGGTCTCGCCGACCGCCTGCCGGAGTGGACCATCCGGATGATCGGCCCCGTCGCGAAGATCGATCCGGCGTCCCTCCCCCAGGCGCCGAACATCGAGTACCTGGGGCAACAGGAGTACCAGGACCTTCCCCGGCTGATGGCGGGACTCGATGTGGCGATCATGCCCTTCGCGATCAACGAGGCCACCCAGTCGATCAGTCCGACGAAGACCCTGGAGTACCTGGCGGCCGGTCTGCCGGTCGTCTCGACTCGGGTGCCGGATGTGGTTGCCGACTACTCGTCGGTCGTCGACCTTCGGGACCATGCGGACGGTTTCGCCGATTCCTGTCAGACCTTGGCGGCCGGCATGCCGCCCGCTACGCGCGCAGACGTGCGGCGGCTACTTGCTGAGCAGGACTGGGACCGGATCGCCGAACGCATGGAGGCGGCCGTCTGGAACCGCGACGAGCGGCCGGAGACGCCGCTCCACCAGGCGACCGCCTGAGCGGCGCTCGCCTCAGCGACGCCAGCCGAGGGTGGTGATCTCCATCGACGAGAGTCCCAGCTCTCCGGCACGCGCCGCAGTCAGCGATTCGAGGGTCCGGGACTCGACGTCGGCCCGTGCCAGGAGCACAGCGCCGGCCCCACTCATCCAGGTGCCCGGATAGCGCAGCAGCGCGAGTTGCGAGTCGGTGCTGACCCGCACGCCCCACCACCCTTGGGCGACGATGAGCCGGGCGCCGCGACCACGCCACTTGAACAGCCCCGACTTGCCGGGACGGGTGTCGACCATCCCCACGATCTCGTGAATTCTGCCGGCCCGCAGGAATCGCACGTCCATGCGGACGCGCGCTCCGCTCACTTCCGAGAACGCCAATGCGGCCGAATCGATGCGCGGCGAGTCGAAGAAGCCGGAGGTCGTCGCGCACAGCCTCCAGTCGCCGAGGAGCTCGAAGACTGTGCTCCGCACAGGCTCACCGGGCGGAAGTTCCACACCCTCACCGTACGTCGCCGGACGAGGGTTGTCCCCGCGCGGGGGCGTGCTTGCAGACGCAGCCCCTCACGAGCGGAACCGCCGCCCAGCCATTCGCCACCCATCCCCTCGCCCCAGGCGCGCGTAGTACGGTCCTCACCATGAAGCGCATCCGCATCGCCGACACCCTGCTCCTCACCGGCGATGCGGTCGCCGAACTCGTAGCCGACTACGCGACGCTCCTGGCGCGCGTGAACAGCGCCGACAAGGTGAAGCTGCAGGCGATCGACGAGGGCGGGGACCTCGTCGACGCCTCGGTCGTCCTCACCGCCGCCACCACGGTGATCGTCGAGTCGACGAACTCGCCGACGCCGGACCCGCCCAACGAGGCGGCCGTCGCCTACATCCGCGGACGCCTCGAGCGGTGGGACGCGGGCTTCTCCGAGCCGGCACCCGTCTCGGACTGACACGTCGGAGAAGTCTCGCGTCATGGACGTCATCTTCTTCCACGGCGCGGGTGCGGGTGCCCACGCCGAGGACTCCCGTCTCGCCGCCGCCCTCGGCACTCGCCTCGGCGAGGGCTACAGAGTCGCCTGCCCGCAGCTGCCCGAGGACGACGACGCGGAGGACGGGCTGTGGCTCGCGGCCATCGCGTCGGCGATCGAGTCGGCGGCGAAGCCCGCAGTCCTCATCGGGCACTCGGCGGGGGGCTACCTCCTGCTCAAGCACCTTGCCGGGGCGAACGCGCCGCTCGCTCCCGCAGCCGTCGCCGCGATCTGCGTGATAGCCGCGCCGTATCCGGGCGGCGATCCATCCTGGACCTTCGACGGCTTCGACCTGCCCCCGGATCTGGGCGGACGGCTCCCGCAGGGCGTGCCCGTCTTCCTCTACGCCGGCGAGGATGACGACATCGTCCCGTTCGCCCACCGGGACCTGTATGCGGACGCGATACCCGGGGCGCTCACCCGGACGGTGACCGGCGGCCACCAGCTGGGCCACGACCTCTCGGCAGTGGCTCGCGACATCCTGGCGCTCCCGGACACGTCCTTGCCCTCGGGGCGAGCGGCCCCACCGCGCCCAGCTGTCATCCCGCAGTAGCCGGCACACTCACTCCTCCGGCTGACCGGTCGCGACTTCGGACTGACGCGCCCGCCCCACCTGCCCGGGAAGCATGGCCTGCATGTTCCGCTACGACTCCGCTTCCGTCGCCACCGCCGCCTTCGCCACTTCCGCGGCCCTCTTCCTCCTCACCGGCTGCGCTCAACTCACGAACCTCGCCGAGAAGCGCCACGAGGAGCACTTCGACACCTACGCGGAGGCCTCGACGGGCTGGGTGGGCGTCGACATCCCGGCCTGGATCCCTGCCGACTCGGTCGACATCCGCAGCGTCGCGAGCACGGACGAGACAGTCGCCGTGATCCGCGCGACGAGCCCGTCAGCGCTGCCCGACGATTGCGTGACCGTGAACCGCACGGGCATCCCCGTGCTCGACGCCGACTGGTCGGTCGAGAAGTGGCCGGATGAGGTTGCTCTGTGCGGCGACTACGAGGTGATGGCCGTCGAGGACGGCTGGCTGGGCTGGTTCAACGCCGCCACGACAGGACAGACGCCCGAAGCCTGAGCAGGCCCGCGCCCCCGCCACGCGTGGGGGCTAGCATGACGAATCTGTCCAGGAGGAACGGGGCACCGCGTCGGCATGAGCGCTCCAGCGAGCTCGTCGACGGCGTCGCGCCCGGACACCCCCGCTCGCCTCTTCCTCTGGCTCGCCCGGCAGCGAGTGCCCACGCTCGTGCTGAGTGTCGTGTTCGGCATCGCCTGGGTGGCCTGCCAGGCTCTGTGGCCGGTCCTGCTCGGGAACGCCGTCGACGCGGCCTCCCAGGGATTCGGGACACACCTGGCCATCCCCCTGATCGCCCTGGCCGTGCTGGTGATCGCGCAGTCGACCGCGGGCATCCTCAACTACCGCTTCTCCTACACGAACTACCTGCACGCCTCCCTCCTCCTCGCACGGCTGGTGGGGACCCACCTCGGAG
>DATCMN010000470.1:0-4742 GCA_036563405.1 Naasia sp.
GACGACGCACCGCTGCCGCGCGAGGAGCTCGACAGGTTCGCGGCGAAGCGCCTCGCACGCGGCAGGAACGCCGTGCTCTGCACCCACTCGCCGGTCCTCCCCCAGCTGCTCGACTCGATAGTCACCCAGGCGGGCGGGGAACGGGACGGCCGGCTCACGCGTGCGGGGATCCTCACCACCGCCGAGTTCACGGTCGTGCACCTCTCCGCGGCGGATCCGCGCGGCGGAGTCGTCGCGCTGGAGACGCACACCCCGCCCGTTTGAGTCGCGCGCACGGCCCCGGACGCCGTCGGCCGACCTCTGCGCGGGCGGTTCCCCACAAGTTGACACTCGGAAACCTGTTCACCTGCCGTTCACCGGCTGGCGGAATCCTCGTCATCGACGGTCTCTACCTTTCAAGACGGACCCGAACCCGCGCAATTCACAGCGCGCGCTGAACCCCTCGGGGGTCCGGGCCCGACTCCTGCAATCAATCGAAAGGGAACCCCTTTGATCTCCAAGCGTTTCGCGGGCTTCGCCGGCCTCGCCCTGGTGGGCGCGCTCGCCCTCTCGTCGTGTGCGGCCAACGAGGGCACGGCTCCGGCCGCCTCCGGCGGCACCGGCTCCGAGGCCCCCGCCAGCGAGCTGTCCGGCGACCTGGTCGGCGCGGGCGCCTCCTCCCAGGGCTCCGCCCAGGAGGCGTGGTACGCCGCCTTCCAGACCGCCAACCCCGACGTGACCGTCACCTACGACCCGAGCGGCTCCGGCGCCGGCCGTGAGGCCTTCACCGAGGGCGGCGTCGACTTCGCCGGTTCCGACCGCGCGTTCAACGACGAGGAGATCGCCGAGGGCGGCTGGGCCGCCTGCGCTCCCGACACCGGCATCGTCGAGCTCCCGCTCTACGTCTCGCCGATCGCGGTCATCTTCAACCTCGAGGGCGTGGACAGCCTCAACCTCGACGCGGCGACCGTCGCCAACATCTTCAACGGCACGATCACCAACTGGAACGACCCGGCGATCGCCGCACTGAACGAGGGCGCGACGCTCCCGGACCTCGCCATCACGCCCGTCCACCGCTCGGACGACTCGGGCACCACCGAGAACTTCACCGACTACCTCGCCCAGGTCGCGCCCGACGCGTGGACCTACGAGGCTGACGGCGTCTGGCCGATCGAGAGCGGCGAGGCCGCTCAGGGCACCTCGGGTCTCGTCGACGCCGTCGGCGGCGGCAACGGCACGATCGGCTACGCCGACGCGTCGCGTGCCGGCGAGCTGGGCATCGTCTCCATCCAGGTCGGCGAGGAGTTCGTCGCCCCCTCCGCCGAGGCTGCCGCTGCGCTGATCGACGCCTCTCCCGAGGCCGAGGGCCGCGAGGAGGGCGACATCGCGATCGAGGTCGACCGCCTCTCCACCGAGGCTGACGTCTACCCGCTGGTCCTCGTCAGCTACCTCATCGGCTGCCAGGAGTACACCGACCCCGAGGTCGGCACGCTGGTGAAGGCCTACTTCAGCTACCTCGCGAGCACCGAGGGCCAGGAGACGGCCGCTGCCGAGGCCGGCTCGGCCCCCATCTCGGACACCCTCCGCGGTGAGGTCGAGGCCGCGATCGAGCTGATCAAGTAACACCGCTCCACCTCACCTGCCCCGCTCTGTCGCTACAGCGACCGGGCGGGGCAGACTGAGCAGGGGTTCGGGCCGAGAGACCCGCGCTTCCGCTGAGTCAGTACGACACCCCGGAGGATTCACCCGATATGACAGGTGCGGCCGTTCCCGCTCCGATCCGAGCGAAGCAGCGTCCCGGCGACCGGATCTTCTCCGGCTCCGCGATCTTCGCCGGGTCCCTGATCCTCGTCATCCTGGCGGCGGTCGCGCTCTTCCTCATCGCGCAGGGCATCCCGGGGGTGCTCGCCCAGCCGGATGACACGATCATCCTCGGCGAGGACAACTTCTGGACCTATGTCGGGCCGCTCGCCTTCGGCACGCTCTGGGCCGCCGCCCTCGCGCTGCTGATGGCGACTCCGCTCTCGGTCGGGATCGCGCTCTTCATCTCGCACTACGCGCCGCGCCGGCTCGCCCAGGTGCTCGGCTACGTGATCGACCTGCTGGCCGCGGTGCCGTCGGTGGTCTTCGGCCTCTGGGGAGGCCTGGTGCTGGCTCCCCTCGTGCAGCCCATCTACTCCTGGCTCTCGCAGAACGCGGGCTGGATCCCGATCTTCAACGGGCAGGCGTCGGCGACCGGCCGCACCATCCTGACCGCCGCCATCGTGCTCGCCGTGATGATCCTGCCGATCATGACGGCCATCAACCGCGAGGTGTTCCTGCAGACCCCGCGACTGCACGAGGAGGCGGCTCTCGCACTCGGCTCGACCCGCTGGGAGATGATCCGGATGGCGGTCCTGCCGTTCGGCCGGGCCGGAATGGTGTCCGCCGCGATGCTCGGCCTCGGGCGGGCGCTCGGCGAGACGATGGCAGTGGCCATGGTCCTCTCCCCCGCCGCCGTCGTGTCGTTCTTCGTACTGGGGTCGTCGAACCCGAACACCATCGCCGCGAACATCGCGCTCAGCTTCCCCGAGGCCTTCGGCACCGGGGTCAACGTCCTCATCGCCACCGGCCTCGTGCTGTTCGTGGTGACCTTCGCCGTGAACGCGGTCGCGCGCTACGTCGTGAACCGCCGCAAGGAATTCTCGGGAGCGAACTGATGGCCGTCACCACCGCCCCCTCGAACGCCCTCACCCACGGGCGCCTGCCCCGGCTCGCCCCCTGGGGCATCCTGCTCGGCTGCTGGGTGGTCGCGGGCGCCGTCATCGGCCTGCTGGCCGCGGCCGGGACCATCGGCGACTTCAGCGTGCCCGGCGCGATCTTCGCCGGGACCATCCTCTACGGCGTCGCCATCTATGTCGTCTCGCTGTCCGTCGAGGGACGGCGTCAGGCGGTCGACAGGCTGGTCACCGCCCTGGTGCTCACCGCCTTCATCATCGCCCTCCTGCCGCTCATCTCGCTCCTCACGACGGTGATCACCAACGGAGCCGCGCGGTTCGACCTCGACTTCTTCTCCATGTCGCAGCGCAACGTGGTGGGTGCGGGCGGCGGCGCCCTGCACGCCATCGTCGGCACCGTCCTGATGACGGGCGTCGCGACCCTCATCTCGGTGCCGATCGGCCTGATGACCGCCGTCTACCTGGTGGAGTACGGCCGCGGGACGCTTGCGCGGGCCATCACCTTCCTCGTCGACGTCATGACGGGCATCCCCTCGATCGTCGCCGGACTGTTCGCCTACGCCATGTTCGCCCTGATCTTCGGTCCCGGCGTCCGCATGGGGTTCGCCGGCGCGGTCGCGCTCTCCGTCCTGATGATCCCGGTCGTGGTGCGCGCGTGCGAGGAGATGCTCAAGCTGGTGCCGAACGAGCTGCGAGAAGCCTCGTACGCCCTCGGCGTGCCCAAGTGGCTCACCGTCACCAAGGTGGTCATCCCCACATCGATCGCCGGCATCACCACCGGCGTCATGCTCGCCATCTCGCGGGTGATCGGCGAGACCGCGCCACTGCTCCTCGTCGCCGGATTCACCCAGAGCATGAACTACGACCTCTGGGACGGCCGCATGCAGAGCCTCCCGGTGTTCGTGTACACCTCCTACGCGAACCAGGGCAGCGACACCGCCGCCTACATCGACCGCGCCTGGGCCGGCGCCCTGACGCTGATCGTCATCGTCATGGTGCTGAACCTCGCCGCCCGCCTCATCGCCCGGATCTTCGCGCCCAAGCTGGGCCGCTAGGTAAGAGAAGAAGGAACACGTGTCCAAGCGCATCCAGGTCAAGGACCTCAACGTCTACTACGGCAACTTCATGGCCGTCGAAGGCGTGGGTCTCACCATCGAACCCCGAACGGTGACGGCATTCATCGGCCCGTCCGGCTGCGGCAAGTCGACGTTCCTCCGCACGCTCAACCGCATGCACGAGGTGATCCCCAACGCGCGGGTCGAGGGTGAGGTCCTGATCGACGGCAACAACCTGTACGCGCCGGGTGTGGACCCGGTGCTGGTGCGCCGGCAGGTCGGCATGGTCTTCCAGCGCCCCAACCCGTTCCCGACGATGTCGATCCGGGAGAACATCCTCGCCGGCGTGAAGCTCAACAACCGGCGCATCTCCAAGTCGGACGCCGACGAGCTGGTCGAGACCTCGCTGCGGGGCGCGAACCTCTGGAACGAGGTCAAGGACCGCCTGAACCTCCCCGGCTCCGGTCTGTCCGGCGGTCAGCAGCAGCGCCTCTGCATCGCCCGGGCGATCGCCGTGCAGCCGGACGTCGTCCTCATGGACGAGCCGTGCTCCGCGCTGGACCCGATCTCCACGCTCGCGATCGAGGACCTCATCGAGGAGCTGAAGCAGAGCTACACGATCGTCATCGTGACCCACAACATGCAGCAGGCCAGCCGCGTCTCGGACAAGACGGCCTTCTTCAACATCGCGGGGACCGGCAAGCCGGGGAAGCTCATCGAGTACGACGACACCAACACGATCTTCTCCAAGCCGAGCGTCAAGGCCACCGAGGACTACGTCTCCGGCCGCTTCGGCTGAGCCGGAGTCAACGCGCTTCGCCGCGCATGCCGGCTGGCTCAGGAGAGCAGGATCATCGCATCCGTGGTCGGCTCCGGCGATCCGCCGGCCGGCTCCACCGTCATCGCGACGGTCTCGCCCGTGTACTCGCCGGCGAGGACCAGGTAGCCGTCCTGCACCCGCGGCATCACTCCCGCACTGACGGGGGATCCG
>DATCMN010000475.1:0-10607 GCA_036563405.1 Naasia sp.
GTCCGACATCCGCAGCCACACCGGGTTCGCGTTCTGCACCATCCCGAGCGCCTCGGCGTTCCGGGCGAGGTTCTGGGGCGAGGAGAGCCGCCCGAGGTCCTCGGTGAGCTGCTGGACCGTGCGGGCCTGCGCCTTCTGCTCGGTCTGCAGGCGGTCGATCGTGTACGCGCCGTCCGACACGGCGATGGAGAGCAGGAGCTGGCCCGTCATGAGAGCGCCCAGGCTGCCGACGACGACGCCCGCGTAGAGGGCGCGCGGCCGCGCCCGGCGCTGTGCCCGCGCGGGGACGATCTCGATGTGCGGGAGGTCGGCGCCGAGCGGTGGAAGGGCCGGCGCGGTCGGGCGGCGGAGCGGAGAAGCGAGCGCGGTGCTCATCGGGATCCTTGTCGGGTGGCGGGTCGCCCGTCCGGCTGGACGGGGCGGAGCCGCACGGCCGCGCGCAGGCGTACGGGTGTCGCGCGTGGATTTGCGGCGATCTCCTCCTCCGTCGCGCGGCCGGCGCCGCGGACGAGTAGGCGGAATTCGGGGGCGTGCTCGGGGAGTTCGACGGGGAGTCCCGCGGGTGCTGTGGAGGTGGATCGGCGGGCCAGCTCTCGCTTCACGAGCCGGTCCTCGAGCGATTGGTACGCCAGGACGACGATCCGGCCGCCGACGGCGAGGGCGTCCAGGGCCGCGGGAACGGCCCGCTCGAGGGCGGCGAGCTCGCCGTTGACCTCGATGCGGAGGGCCTGGAAGACGCGCTTCGCGGGGTGGCCGGCGCGGGAGAGGGCGGCCGGCGTGGCCGCCTGAAGGATGTCGACGAGCTCCGCGGAGCGCGTGAGGGGTCGCTCGGCGCGGGCGGCGACGATGGCGCGGGCGTAGCGGCCGGCGAGCTTCTCCTCGCCGTACTGCTCGAAGATGCGGCGCAGCGCGCTCTCCGGGTACTCGGCCAGCACCTTCTCGGCGGTGAGCGGCGAGGTCGAGTCCATCCGCATGTCGAGAGGGGCGTCCTTCGAGTAGGCGAAGCCCCGCTCGGCGACGTCGAGCTGCATGGAGGAGACGCCGAGGTCGAGGAGTATTCCGTCGACACCGCCGGGCGCATGCTGCGCCGCGATCTCGCCGATCCGGTCGTAGACGGCGTGCACGAGGGTGGCGCGGTCCCCGAACGGGGCCAGGCGCTCGCCGGCGAGCCGGAGGGCCTCAGGATCGCGATCGATGCCGATCAGGCGAAGACCGGGGAAGCGCGCGAGCAGAGCGCTCGCGTGGCCTCCGAGGCCGAGTGTGCCGTCGATCACGACGGCGCCCTCGCGGACGAGGGAAGGACTGAGGATCTCGATGCTGCGCTCCAGCAGCACCGGGACGTGGATGGCGTTCTCTTCCATGATTTGCCGGTTCCGGCCCGCCGTCCGATTCCCCTCCGTATCCGTCACCTGACACCGGGGAAGTGTGTCAGGGGACGGGACGGCTGGGAGTCGCACGGCGGGCTGGGCCGCTCCCGCGGCCTAGAAGATTCCGGGGATCACCTCCTCGGCGATGTTGGCGAAGTCGTCCTCGTTCTCGGTCACGTAGGCGTTCCATGCCTCGGCGTCCCAGATCTCGGCCCGGCTCCCTGCGCCGATGACGACCAGCTCCCGACCGAGGCCCGCGTATGCGCGCAGGCCCTGGGGGATGGTCACCCGATGCTGCTTGTCGGGCGTCTCGGCGTGCGCACCCGAGAGGAGGAGCCGCACGTAGTCGCGCGCCTGCTTGCTCGTCACGGGAGCCTGCCGGATGCGGTCGTGCACCTCCTCGAACTCGCGCGCGCTGTACACGTACACGCACCGGTCCTGCCCGCGGGTCAGCACGACGCCGCCCGCAAGCTCGTCCCAGAACTTGGCCGGGAGGATGATGCGGCCTTTCTCGTCGAGCTTCGGTGTGTAGGTGCCGAGAAACACATCTCCACCCCCTCTCCCCCAGTTCGTGGAACTTTCCTCCACTTTACTCCACTGCCCCCCACGCGACAATGCGCGGAGCCTCGGGAACGTCTCGGATGCGCAACGAAGCGGACCCCCAGTTCGCGGGAGAAGCCCGGAATCCCGGGCCTGCCACTCCGAGGGAGCGAAGTGGAGGCCGAGTGGAGGCCGAGTGGAGGGCGAGTGGAGGAACCGGGGCCGCGGGGGCGCCTCCTCCGCCGAACTGCCCAGTTCCAGGGCGACTGGGCATCGAGTTGCCCGAGAAGCGGGCAGTTCGGGAGGGAAGTGGAGGCGCGACGGGTGCCAGTGGCGCCTATGAGCCGAATTGGAGGTGCAGATGCGTCGCGCGGTGCGCGCACCCCTCACGCGGTGCGAGGCGCCATACGCGGTGGGTAGACAGACCGCGCGTGGATGCTCGCACCGCGTGACGGGTGTACGCACCGCGCGAGAGACGCGGGCCGCCCGTTAACCGACGGAAGCCGGCTCGAGGCCGGCTTCAGTCGAGAGAGCGGAGGGTGGTCTAGCTGTCGTGCCCGCCCTGGCGGCGCTCCCACCGGTCGTTCATGCGATCCATAAACCCGGCGTTGTTGGTGCGGCCGCGGCGGCCTCCGGCTGCGGCGGGACGCGGAGCTGCGGGCAGGCCGCGGCGCGGCGACCCGAAGGCGACGAGGACGCCGGCGAACAGGACGAGGAACCCGCCGACACCGACGATCGGCTGACGGAGCACGACGCCGGCCACGAGGATCGCTACGCCGAGGACCGCCACGAGGACGCCGGCGACGAGAGCCGTGTAGTTGACCCGGCCACGGCCGCGACCGCTGACGGACGCGACGAAGTCCGCGTCGTTCTGATAGAGACTGCGCTCCATCTCATCGAGGAGTCGCTGTTCTTGCTCTGAGAGCGGCATGTCCTTCTCCTCACCTCGGCCGGCCCGTGGTAGAGCCAAATGATAACGGTCCGCCCCTGGCTAGGCTAGGCGCTGTGACACAGGGCTCTCGGCTGGTCGATCTCGTCCGTTCGAGACTCGATCGGCTGGTCGATGAGCGTTCCTCCATTCTCGCCGCCGTCGCTGAGGAGACCACCTCGCTGGCGGAGTACTCCCGGCAACTTCTCAGAGGTGGCAAGCGGGTCCGAGCGCAGCTCTGCTGGTGGGGCCGGGAGGCCGTCGCGGGCGGGGAGCAGCCCACCCCGGCGGACGTCGACAGCGTCGTCACGGTGGCGGCAGCGCTGGAGGTCTTCCACGCCGCGGCGCTCGTCCACGACGACCTGATCGACAGCTCGGACACCCGCCGCGGCTTCCCCTCTGCGCACCGCAGATTCGAGCGGCTGCACGCGGAGAGCGGCTACGCAGGCGACGCCGGCTCGTTCGGGAGGGCTTCCGCCATCCTCCTCGGGGACCTGCTGCAGAGCTGGAGCGACGACCTGCTCAGCGAAGGCCTGGCCGCGGTCACGCCCGAGCGGCGCGCAGCCGTGCGCCGCGAATTCGAGCGGATGCGGATAGAGGTCCTCGCCGGCCAGTACCTCGATCTCGTCGAGGAGCACGCATGGCCGACTGTGGACGAGGACGAGGCGCTCCCCCGGGCGGAGCGGGTGATCCTCTACAAGTCGGCGAAATACTCGGTGGAGGCGCCGCTCGTGATCGGCGCGGGCCTCGGCGGCGCGGACGCGGGCCAGGTCGCGGCACTTCGTGCATTCGGCGTGCCGCTCGGCATCGCGTTCCAGCTGCGCGACGACCTGCTTGGCGTGTTCGGCGATCCGGAGGTGACGGGCAAGCCCGCAGGCGACGACCTGCGGGAAGGCAAGCGCACCGTGCTGATCGCCCACTCCCGTGCGCTCCTGCCGCCAGGCTCCCGGCGCCTCCTCGACGAGCTCCTCGGCGATCCCGAGCTCACCGAGGAGCAGGTCCGCACCCTGCAGACGACCATCTCGGCGAGCGGCGCCGTGGACAGGGTGGAGGCGGCGATCGCCGGCCGGGTCGCGGAGGCCCGGGCAGCGCTGACCGCCGGACCGTTCGATGCGGCGGCGCGCGAGGCGCTCGACGCACTCGTCGTGCCACTCACCGCCCGCAGCTCCTAGCGAGCGGCGGCCGGATCAGGCGAGCGCCTGGGCGACCCGCCGCACCTCCGCCTTGCGGCCGGCCCGGAGCGCGTCGATGGGCCGGGCACCGAGGACCTCGTCCTCCCCCAGCAGCCAGTCGATGGCCTCCTCGTCGCTGAAGCCGTTGTCGGCCAGCACGATGATGGTGCCGCGCAGCTCGTGCACCGGCTCGTTCTCGCGCAGGAACTCGGCGGGGACCTTCAGGACGCCGTCGACGCGGGTGCCGAGGAGCTGGCGCTCCTCCAGCATCCGGCGGACCTTGCCGAGCGGCAGGCTGAGACGCTCCGCGAGGTCGGGGACGGTCAGCCACTCGTGCTCGTTCAGGGCAACCACCCCTCTATGGTGCCACTTCGGGGGCGTCGGCGGGGGCGTGCGTCCCCCCTATTCGCGGACGCGCCGCACGCGGAGGCCGGGGAGGGGGACGCCCCGTTCGTACACTTCTGAGGTGAGTGCGAGCCAGACCGACCCGATGGTCGGCCGACTGCTGGACGGCAGGTACCAGGTCCGCGCCCGCATCGCGCGCGGAGGCATGGCGACCGTCTACCTCGCCACCGATCTGCGCCTCGAGCGCCGCGTCGCGATCAAGATCATGCACGGGCACCTCGCCGATGACGCGTCCTTCCGCGACCGCTTCATCCAGGAGGCCCGCTCCGCCGCCCGCCTCGCGCACCCCAACGTGGTCAACGTGTTCGACCAGGGCCAGGACTCCGACATGGCCTACCTGGTCATGGAGTACCTGCAGGGCATCACCCTGCGCGACCTGCTCAAGGAGTACGGCAAGCTCACGCCCGAGCAGACCATGGACATCATGGAGGCGGTGCTCGCCGGCCTCGCCGCCGCCCACAAGGCGGGCATCGTGCACCGCGACCTGAAGCCCGAGAACGTGCTGCTGGCCGACGACGGCCGCATCAAGATCGGCGACTTCGGCCTCGCCCGCGCGGCTACCGCCAACACGGCGACCGGACAGGCGCTGCTCGGCACGATCGCCTACCTCTCCCCCGAGCTCGTCACGCGCGGCATCGCCGATGCCCGCAGCGACATCTACGCGGTCGGCATCATGATGTACGAGATGCTCGTCGGCGATCAGCCGTTCAAGGGCGATCAGCCCGTGCAGATCGCCTACCAGCATGCCAACGAGAAGGTCCCCGCCCCCTCGACGAAGAACCCGGGCGTGCCGGTCGCCCTCGACGAGCTGGTGCTGTGGGCGACGGCGCGCGATCCGGAGCAGCGGCCCCGGGACGCCCGCGCCATGCTCGACCAGCTGTTCGAGACCCAGAACCTCATCCGCGAAGGGCTCGGCGGCGTGTCGACGGCGACGCAGCGCACGATGGTGATGCCCGCGGCCTCCTCCCCCACTACGACGGTGCACGACTCCGGCAGCGAGACCACGGTGATCCCGCGGGGCTCGCGGCGGACCGGTCCCGTCGCCATCGAGAGCGCCACCAAGTTGGCCACCACTGTGCAGAAGCGTCGCAAGCGCGGCTTCTGGCTGTTCGGGCTCTTCCTCGTCTTCGCGGCCGCGGTCGGCGGCACAGGCTGGTATTTCGGCGCCGGGCCGGGCGCGAGCGTCCCGATCCCGTCCGTCGCCGGCAAGGACCCCGCCGCCGCCACCGAGATCCTCGAGAACGCCGGCTTCGTCGTCGGCGGCAGCACGGAGATCTTCGACTGGCAGACCGATCTCGGGCTGGTCTCCGCGACCGACCCGTCGGCCGGCAGCGCCGTCGTCCGCGACACCCCGGTCACCCTGCTCGTGTCGAAAGGCGCGGAGCCCCTTCCCGTTCCCGCTCTCGTCGGACAGCCGGAGGATGCGGCCAAGGCCGCGATCACGGAGGCGCGGTTCCTGGTCGGCGACGACGTGGCCGACGAATTCAACGGCGAGGTGCCGGCCGGGACGGTGCTGCGCGCTCTCGGTGCCGACGGCGTCGAGCTCGCCGAGGGCACGCCGTACCCGGAGCGCCAGCCGATCACCCTCGTCGTGTCGGCCGGACCGGTACCGGACGTGGTGAACATCCCGGTCGGCGAGGCCGAGCAGCGCCTCCGTGATGCGGGCCTCGACGTGCAGCGCGGCGACTCCGCCTACGACAACTCGGGCGATGTCCCCCGGGACAACGTGCTGGGGCTCGACCCTGTGTTCGACGACGCGGGCGCTCCCCGGGCGTACCGGACCGGCGACGTCGTCACCATCCATCTCTCGCTCGGCCAGGACCTCGTCGAGGTGCCCAACGTGGTGGGCCTCTCCTGGGGCAACGCGAAGGGGATCCTGGACGAGGCCGGCTTCCTCTTCGACTACAACACGGCGGCCGACGAGCTGCCGAGCGTCGAGGTCGAGTCCACCGACCCCGAGGGCGGCGAGCTGGCCCTCCGCGGCACGGTCATCACCGTCACCTTCTAGCTGTCGGGCGACGTTCCGCTCGGCTATCGGCAACCGTCCGGCCTAACGGCATCGGTAGAGCGTTGCCGTTAGGCCGAACGGTTGCCGCTAGTCGCGGCGCGCGAGATCAGCGGGTGGCGCTGAGCTCCTCAGCCACGAGGAAGGCGAGCTCCAGCGACTGCATGTGGTTGAGGCGTGGGTCGCACAGCGACTCGTAGCGGGTCGCCAGCGTCGCTTCGTCGATGTGCTCGCTGCCGCCCAGGCACTCGGTCACGTCGTCGCCGGTCAGCTCCACGTGGATGCCGCCCGGGTGCGTGCCGGCCGCCCTGTGCGACTCGAAGAAGCCCTTCACCTCGTCGACGATGTCGTCGAAGCGCCGGGTCTTGTACCCGGTCGGCGTGGTCACGCCGTTGCCGTGCATCGGGTCGGTGACCCACAGCGGGTTCGCGTCGAGGGTCTTCACATGCTCGAGCAGGCCCGGCAGGACGTCGCGGATCCTGCCTGCGCCCATCCGGGTGATGAAGGTGAGCCGGCCCGGCTCGCGGTCCGGGTCCAGCTTCTCGATCAGGGCGGTGATCGTCTCGGGCGTCGTCGACGGGCCGAGCTTGATGCCGATCGGGTTCCGGATGCGGGAGAAGTAGTCGACGTGGGCGCCGTCCAGGTCGCGCGTGCGCTCCCCGATCCAGAGGAAGTGCGCGCTCGTCGCGACAGGCGTGCCGGTGCGGGAGTCGATGCGGGTGAGCGGGCGCTCGTAGTCCATGAGGAGGCCCTCGTGGCCCGTGTAGAACTCGACGCGGCGCAGCTCGTCGAAGTCGGCTCCCGCCGCCTCCATGAAGCGGATGGCGCGGTCGATCTCCCGAGCGAGGCCCTCGTAGCGGGCGTTCGCCGGGTTGGCGGCGAAGCCGCGGTTCCACGAGTGGACCTCTTTGAGGCTCGCGAACCCGCCCTGCGTGAAGGCGCGCACCAGGTTCAGGGTGGAGGCCGCCGTGTGGTAGCCCTGCACCAGCCGTGCCGCGTCCGGCTGGCGGGACTCGGGCGTGAAGTCGTAGCCGTTGACCACGTCGCCGCGGTACGCGGGCAGGGTGACCTCACCGCGGGTCTCGATGTCGCTCGAGCGGGGCTTCGCGAACTGCCCGGCCATGCGGCCCATCTTCACGACCGGCATGGAGGCGCCGTAGGTGAGGACCACCGCCATCTGCAGGATCGTCTTCACCCGTGCGCGGATCTGGTCGGCGGTCGCGCCGGCGAAGGTCTCCGCGCAGTCGCCGCCCTGCAGGAGGAACGCCTCGCCGCGGGCCGCCTTGGCGAGCCTGTCGCGGAGTTGATCGATCTCGCCCGCGAACACGAGCGGCGGGAAGGTGGCGAGCTGCCCGGAGGCGGCGGCGGCCGCTGCCGGGTCCGGCCAGGTGGGCTGGTGCTTGATGTCGAGGGTGCGCCAGTGGTCGAGACCGGCGATCACCTCGGGGCTGGCGGCGACGATGGGCTCGGGATCGACCACGGGAGATTCCTCGGTTCGGTGCGGACGGGATGTCAGCGTGCGGCGGGAGCGGCGGCGCGAGATGCCGCCCCCTTGACCGAAGACGCATAGACATCGACGTATTCCTGGCCGCTCAGCTTGGCGAGCTCGTACATGATCTCGTCGGTGATGGAACGCAGGATGAAGCGGTCGCCCTCGAGACCGGCGAACCGGGAGAAATCTAACGGCTGGCCGATGACGATGCCAATCCGGCGGACCCGGGGCAGGCGGCTGCCGATGGGCATCGCCTTCTCGGTGTCGATCATCGCGACGGGGATGACCGGCACCTGGCCTTCGAGGACCATCCGGGCGATGCCGGTGCGTCCGCGGTACAGCCGGCCGTCGTGGCTGCGGGTGCCCTCGGGGTAGATGCCGAGCAGCTCGCCGCGACCGAGGACCTGCAGACCCGTGACGAGGGCGGCCTCGCTCGCCTTGCCGCCGGAGCGATCGATGGGCAGCTGGCCGGTGCCGAGCATGAAGGCGCGGACCGCCCAGCCCTTGAGGCCCTTGCCGGTGAAGTACTCCGCCTTGGCGAGGAACGAGATCCGCCGGGGCAGCTCGATGGGGAGGATCACCGAGTCGATGAAGGACAGGTGGTTGCTCGCGAGGATCGCGGCGCCCTCGCGCGGCACGTTCTCGATGCCGGTGACCCAGGGCCGGTAGACGCGGCGCAGGAACGGACCGACGGCGACGAACTTCAGCACCCAGTAGAACGCGTTCACCCGGACCTCCCGGCGGCAAGCCTAGCCGGGCGGGGGTGCTCAGGCGTGCGGCTCGGCGGTGTAGCTGCCCGGGTCGCCCGCGGACGGGAACGACGATCGCGCGAGGTCTGCGGCGCCGACGACGCCGGACCCGCCAGCGAACTCCGCCACCTTGAACTCCGGCTCCGGGTGGTAGCCGCGGGCCGGGAGGACGTCGAGGTACGCCTGCCGGATGGGCGCGAGCAGCACCTCGCCGGCCTCCGACACTCCGCCGCCGAACACGAACACCTGCGGGTCGAGCACCGCGCCGAGGCTGGCGCACGCCTGCCCCAGGTAGCCGCCGAGCTGCCGGAGCGCGGCGAGGGCGCCCGGATCCGCCGCTTCGATCAGGGAGCCGACGTCGGCCCCGCTGAGCGTCCCGCCATGGGTGCGTGCCGCCGCGAGGGCGCCGCCGATGCCGCCGGCGTCCGCGACCTCGTTCGCCATCCGCAGCAGCGCCCGGCCCGACCCGTACTGCTCGATGCAGCCGCGGGCGCCGCAGCCGCAGGGCAGGCCGTCGGGCACGATCCGGAGGTGGCCGAGCTCGGCAGCGGCGCCGAAGCCGCCCCGGAAGAGCTTGTCGCCGTGCACGATGGCGCCGCCCACTCCCGTGCCGATGGTGATCATCACCATGTCGCTCACGAGCCGGCCGGCGCCGAAGCGGAACTCCGCCCAACCGGCGGCGTTGGCGTCGTTCTCGACGAGGATCGGCAGCCCGATCCGGGTCTCCAGCCGCTCGCGGAGGGGCTCGTTCCGCCACGGCAGGTTCGGGGTGTAGTAGACGACCGACTGCGCCGCGTCGATGAAGCCGGGGCAGGCGACACCGACAGCGCTCACCTCGTCGACATCCCCGTCGGCTGCGAGCTCGTCGATCATCCGCACGACGGTGTCCTCGAGGAGGCCGCGGTCGTCGGCGGGCGTGGGGGTCCTGCGCTCGGCGACGATCGCACCGAACTCGTCGACGACGGCTCCCGCGATCTTCGTCCCGCCGATGTCGATGCCGATCGCCTGCACGGAAGCGACTCTAGCGCGGCCCGGATCGGCGTGATTCCGGGCGTACCCGTAGAATCGGGAGGACTTTCCACCGGTACCGAAGGAGCTGCCGTGAACCAGACCGACGCACCCGTAGTAGTGCCCGCCACGCCGAACGGCAACTCCAGCGACCTGCTCCTCGAGCGGGTGGCGCAGACGCCGGACATCGCCCTCTTCGGGCGACAGCACGGCGACACCTGGGTGGACGTGACAGCCCGCGACTACCTCGAGCAGGTCCGCGCCCTGGCGAAGGGCTTCATCGCCGCCGGCATCGAGCCCGGCGAGAAGATCGGCCTGATGGCGAAGACCCGCTACGAGTGGACGCTCATCGACTTCGCCGCCTGGTTCGCGGGCGCCATCCTCGTCCCCATCTACGAGACCTCGGCGCCGTCGCAGGTGCACTGGAACCTCAGCGACGCCGGCGCGCACGCCGTGATCGTCGAGTCGCCCGAGCACTTCGCCAAATACGACGAGGTGGCCGCCGACCTGCCGGACGTCCGCCTGGCCTGGCAGATCGACAGAGGCGACCTGGACAAGCTGGCCGCGTCCGGCGCCGGCGTGAGCGACGAGGAGCTGGAGCGCCGGCGCACCCTCGCGAACGAGGACGACATCGCGACGATCATCTACACGTCCGGCACCACGGGGAAGCCGAAGGGCTGCGTCCTCACCCACCGGAACTTCGTGGAGCTGTGCCGCAACACGCAGGCGGCGATCCCCGAGGTGATCCGTCCCGGCTCCAGCACCGTCCTCTTCATCCCGACCGCGCACATCTTCGCCCGCTTCATCGCGGTGCTGTCCGTGTACGGCGGTGTGAAGGTGGGCCACCAGCCGGACACCACGAAGCTCGTGCCGACTCTCGGCTCCTTCTCCCCCACCTTCCTCCTCGCCGTGCCGCGCGTGTTCGAGAAGGTCTACAACTC
>DATCMN010000481.1:0-4225 GCA_036563405.1 Naasia sp.
CGGCATCCCGTTCAACAGCTTCGCGGTGCCCGACGTGCAGGCGGAGTACGAGCGCCTGCAGGGGCTCGGGGTCCGGTTCGTGCAGCCGCCGACCGCCATGGGCCCGGTGACCGTCGCCGTCCTCGACGACACGTGCGGCAACCTGATCCAGATCGCGAGCTTCGCGGGCTGACCCGCCCCGGACGGGGGCGCGCCGGTTGCTCGGCGAGCCGCGGTGGCGGGGGTAGCCTCGGCGACGTGTCCAGGTCCTTCCGCCGCGCCACCCTCGCGCTCGTCGCCGCCGCGATCCTCGTCCCCGGCCTCACCGGCTGCATCGGCAACCCGCTCGAGAGCCTCGTCGAGGGCGCCACGGGCGGCAATGTCGAACTGGGCGGCAGCAGCGTGCCCGAGGGCTTCCCCACCGAGGTGCCGCTGTACGAGGGCGAGATCGTCTACGGGATCGCCATCGGCGACGACACGGCCAAGGCGTACAACGTCACCGTGCGGGTCCCGGACGCCACCGCCGCCGATCAGATCCGCACCCAGCTCGAAGGCGCGGGCTTCACGCTCCTCGGCGGCTCGGATCCGTCGTCCGGCAGCGGCGCCGCCTACGACGGAGCGAATTGGGGAGTGGCGGTCGTCGTCACAGAGGACGGCAGCAACGGCTGGGTGGCCAACTACACGGTCACGCCGAAGGACACCTCCGGCACCCAGTAGTAGGTCCAGCACGCCTCCCCGAGTTGGCACTTCCGGCTGCCATCTCGCCGAGTTGACAGCCGGAACTGCCGACTCGAGAGTCGGTCGGCAGACTCGGCGAGTTACCAGCACCAAGTGGCACCTAGTGGGCTCGCGGGGTCAGGCGAAGAGGCGCTCGCCCACCCAGCCGCCCGCCCGCGCCCCCGGCGGGATCGCGAACACCGCGGAGCCGACGTGCTTGATGTACTCGTTGAGGGCGTCCGCGGCCAGGCTCCGCTGCACCGCGATGAACTGCTCGGGTGAGCGCTGATAGCTGAGGAAGAACAGCCCGGCGTCAAGGCGGCCGAGGGTGTCGTTGCCGTCCACGTAGTTGTAGCCGCGGCGCAGCAGACGGGCGCCGCCGTTGGCGGCCGCCGAGGCGAGTCGCACATGCGCCTGCGGGTCGATGAGCGGGGCGCCGGTCGCGCCGGTGTTCTCGAGGTCCAGCTCGGAGAATTCGGTGCCGCCCGAGAGCGGAGCCCCAGCGCCCTTGTTCCGGCCGATGACCCGCTCCTGCTCGCCCAGTGCGGCGCGGTCCCAGGTCTCGATGATCATGCGGATCTTCCGCGCGACCAGGTACGAGCCGCCGACCAGCCAGTCGGGCCCGTCGGTCGCGCCCACCCAGACGTGGCGGCCGACCTCGGCGGGCTCCTCCGCCTTCACGTTGGCGGTGCCGTCCTTGAAGCCGAACAGGTTGCGCGCGGTCACCTGGGAGGTGGAGGTGGAGGAGGTGCGGCCGAAGCCGAGCTGGGACCACCGGATCGAGGCGCGCCCGAAGGCGATCCGGCTGAGGTTACGGATCGCGTGCACGGCCACCTGGGGGTCGTCGGCGCAGGCCTGGATGCACAGGTCGCCGCCGGTGCTGCCGGGTTCGAGGGCGTCGCCGGCGAAGCGGGGGAGCGGGGCGAGGGCGGCGGGCGCCCGGCCGGCCAGACCGAACCTGTCGGCCCCCGCCTCATCCCGGAACAGCGACGGACCGAACCCGAACGTCAGCGTGAGCGAGCTGGCGGGCAGGTCGAGTGCCTCGCCGGTGTCCTCCGGCGGCGCGAGGTCGGAGCCGCCGGTCGCGCCGGTCTCGCCGACCTCCCGGCCCTGCGTCATCCGCTCCGCGGCGACCGACCAGTCCTGCAGGAGGGAGACGAGGTCGTTACGGGTCGCCCCCGCCGCGAGGTCGAACACGGCGAAGTGCAGGCGGTCCTGCGCGGGGGTGGTGATCCCCGACTGGTGCTCGCCGGCGAACGGGTGCACGCCGGTCGCCGGCTGCGCGGCCGCGAAGGCCGTCGCTGCGGCAGCACCTGCGCCTCCGCCCACGGCGAGGCCGGCCGCGCCTGCGCCGACGAGGCCGAGGAGGCCGCGGCGGGAGAGCTGGGGCGGAGCGCCCGCCCCCGGGTCGGTCATCCGGCGGCCTCGAGGACGACTGCGGTCAGGCGCGACAGGGGTTCGGCCAGGGCGTTGACGCCGTCGGACAGCTCCTTCCGCTGCGCGTCGTCGACCTGGTCGTAGGAGGTGAAGCCGGCCTCGAGGGAGCCGTACTCGGCCAGGAGGGCGTCGAGGTCGTCGAAGCGCCCGGCGATCTCGGCGGCGAGCTCCGCGCTGTCCCCGCCCGCGGCCTCGGCGATCGGCCGGACGTTGCCGAACGCCACGCCCGCGCCCTGCACGTTCGCTGCGAAGTCCCAGAGGTCGGTGTGCGACCACCAGTCCTCCTCGCCGGTGATCTTGCCGACCGCGACCTCGTCCAGCAGGGCGATGGCGCCGTTGCTGATGTCGCCGAGCCCCAGGGTGAAGTCGTCCGACGTGACCAGCTCGTGCAGCTCGGTCACGTCCGCGACCAGGGCGCTGCCGAACTCCTCCCTCTGCTCCGGCGTCGACGGCGCCCAGTCCAGCAGGGCGTCGGTGCCGTCGGAGTTCAGGTCGCCGGGCTCCGGCGCCCAGAGGTCCTTCTCGATCCGGTGGAAGCCGGTCCAGTCGAGGCCCTCGGCGACAGCGTCCACCTCGCGGTAGTCGATCTTCGGATCGAGGTCGCCGAACGCCTCGGCCGTCGGCTCGATGCGCTCGTAGGAGACCCGGGCGGCCGGGAACAGCGCGCGCGCCGTCTCGTCGTCGCCCGCGACGTAGGCGTCGACGAACGCCTGCACGGCGGGCAGCAGTTCGGCGGCCTGGGAGCGGACGTACGCGACGTAGTCGGTGACCGCGTCGTCCACCAGCTCCTGCGCGTCGGCGGACCGCTCGGTGGCCTGCCCGGTGACGGTGAACTCGGCGAGGCCGACCGGGGCTCCGACGAGCTGGAACTTGCAGGCCGTGTAGTACGTGCCGGGGTCGAGCTGCGCGGTGTAGGCGACGGTCTGGCCCGGGGTGACGTTCTCCTTCTCGCCGACGATCCGCAGCTTGTCCTCGGCGAGGATCTCGAACTCGTTGACGTCCGTACCGCCGTTGGTGAGCTGGAAGGTGACGGCGCCGGCGCCGGCGCTGTCGGTCTCGACAGAGCAGGATTCGTCGGCGATCGCGACCGCGATCGCCTCGGCGGCCGGGGCGTTCTCAACGCAGCCGGTCAGCGCGAGAGCGAGCAGGGAGACCGCGGCGGCGGCGGGCAGGGCGCGGGGCATGGAGATCCTTGTCGAGGTGCGGGAAGGAGGGTCAGGCAGGGGAGGCGGCTGCGTCGACGGCCCGGCGGGGCGCGCCGGAGCGGCGGAGTCGCAGGGCGAACACGGGCGCCACGACGGCGAGGTAAGCCAGCCAGCCGAGCAGCTGCGCCCACGTCGGCTCCGGCGTGAAGTTGAAGATGCCGCCCAGCAGCGCGCCGTACCAGGATGACGGCGGCACCGCTGTCGCGACACTGAACGCGGCGGAGCCCCACCCGGGGATGACGCCCGCCTCCTGCAGGTCGCCGATCCCGTAGGCGAGCACGCCGGCGGCGACCAGCACGAGGAACGCCCCCGTCCAGGTGAAGAAGCGGCCGAGATCGAAGCGGACGGCGCCGCGGTAGAGCAGCCAGGCGATCGCGACGGCGGTCAGCAGGCCGAGGACTGCACCCAGGACCCCCAGCGCCGCGGACGCGGAGGAGTTGACGCTCGCCCACACGAACAGCGCGGTCTCGATGCCCTCCCGTCCGACGCTGACGACGCCGACGACGACGATGCCGGCGCCCGTGCCGGCGAGGGCGGCGTCGAGCCGGGACTGCAGGTCGTGCTTGAGGGCCCGCGCGTGGGCCGCCATCCAGAAGATCATCCAGGTGACGAGACCCACCGCCACGAGGGACAGCGTCCCGCCGAGGATCTCCTGGGCCTGGAAGCTCAGTCCGTACGGACCCCAGGTGAGGATGGCGCCGGTGGCGAGCGACGCCCCGACCGCGAGCCCGACCCCGGTCCAGAGGCGGGGGAGCACGTCGGTGCGCCCCACCTTGTGCAGGTATGCCACCAGGATGCCGACCACGAGTCCCGCCTCGAGCCCTTCGCGGAGGCCGATCAGGTAGTTGGCGAGCACAGGCATCGATTCGGGAGGGAGCGGAAGGGAA
>DATCMN010000482.1:0-3372 GCA_036563405.1 Naasia sp.
TGCGGGTCGAGGTCGATGCGCAGCTGGTCCGGGTGGTCGATGTCCTGCGCACGGGCGGGCCAGGGGTGGAACACCACAGCGTTCATCTGGACCATCCACACCGCGGCGGCCGGCTCGTCGATGACGAGCATCGGGTGCGAGCGCGCGCTGGGGAAGACGACCTTCGTCTCCCTGATGAACTCCGGCTTCCCCTTCGGAGGGTTCTTCGAGAAGAACATGTCGCCGTCGACGCCCTCGCTGTAGCGCTGCAGCGCGACGGGACGGTCGCCGACCGCCCGGACGAAGGCGTCGCCCACGGCCACCACGTACTGAGCGAGCTCGAGCTTCGAGACACCCGCCGTCGGGTAGACGAGCCGCGAGGGGCTGGAGACGCGCATCTCGCGGGGGCCGTCGGGCCCTGGAACCGTCAGCGTCGTCGCCTCGCTCGCCATGGGCTCACCCTACAGATGCTGCACACACGACGACCTGTCCGGTTCTCGGGCGGCTCGACGCCCAGTCGCCCGAGAGCTGGGCAGGTCGACGGAAGGGGGTGCCCCCGGAAACGACGAACTGCCCGGTTCCGTCGTCTCTCCACACGGGAGAGGGACAGAACCGGGCAGTTCGGGAAGAAGGACTACTTCTTGGTGTCGTCCGCGACCTCGGCGGCGTCGGCCTCGACCTCGGCGGCTGCCGGGGTCTCCTCCTCGGCGGGGGTCGGCTCGGACTGCTCGACGGTCTCGGTCTCCTCGACCGGCACGTCGTCGGCGCCACCGGCGGCCTCGTCCACGGTCGCCTCGTTCGAGGTGACGACCTCGTCCTCGGCCGGAGCCTCGGCAGCCGGAGCAGCGGCAGCGGCCGGAGCGGCCGCGCGGCTCTTGCGGGCCGGCGCGGCGGTCTTCGACTGCAGCGGCTCGAGCACCAGCTCGATCTGCGCGAGGGGCGCGTTGTCACCCTTGCGGAAACCGAGCTTCGTGATGCGGGTGTAGCCGCCCGGGCGGTCGGCGACGAGCGGCGCGATCTCGGTGAAGAGCTCGTGCACGGCGGTCTTGTCGCGGACGACCGTCATGACGCGGCGACGGGCGTGCAGGTCGCCGCGCTTGGCGAACGTCACGAGCCGGTCGGCGAGAGGCTGCAGGCGCTTGGCCTTCGTCTCCGTCGTCTTGATCGAACGGTGGGTGATGAGGGCCGTCGCGAGGTTCGCGAGGAGCAGGCGCTCGTGCGCCGGTCCGCCCCCGAGACGGGGACCCTTGGCTGGTCTGGGCATTGTCTATTCTCCGTGTCTCAGGACGCGAACGTCAGTTCTCTTCGTCGTCGTAGCCGCTGAAGTAGTGCGCGCCGTCGAAGCCGGGGACGGCGTCCTTCAGCGACAGGCCGAGCTCGACGAGCTTGTCCTTCACCTCGTCCACCGACTTCTGGCCGAAGTTGCGGATGTTCATCAGCTGGGTCTCGGAGAGGGCGACGAGCTCGCTCACCGTGTTGATGCCCTCGCGCTTGAGGCAGTTGTAGGACCGGACCGAGAGGTCGAGGTCCTCGATCGGCATCGACAGCTCGGAGCTGAGGACCGCGTCGACCGGCGCGGGACCGATCTCGATGCCCTCCGCGGCGCTGTTGAGCTCGCGGGCGAGGCCGAACAGCTCGGTGAGGGTGCGGCCGGCCGACGCGATCGCGTCGCGCGGGCTGATCGCCGGCTTGGTCTCGACATCCACCACCAGGCGGTCGAAGTCGGTGCGCTCACCGGCACGCGTCGCCTCGACGCGGTAGGTGACCTTGAGGACCGGCGAGTAGATGGAGTCGATCGGGATCTGGCCCGCCTCCGAGAACTCGCTGCGGTTCTGGGCTGCGGAGACGTAGCCGCGGCCGCGCTCGACGGTCAGCTCGAGGTCGAACTTGGCCTTGTCGTTGAGCGTCGCGATGACGAGGTCCGGGTTGTGGATCTCCACACCGGCGGGCGCGGAGATGTCCGCGGCGGTGACGGGGCCGGCGCTCTGCTTGCGCAGGTAGGCGGTGATCGGCTCGTCGTGCTCGCTGGAGACGACGAGGCCCTTCACGTTCAGGATGATCTCGGTGACGTCTTCCTTCACGCCCGGGATCGTCGTGAACTCGTGCTGGACGCCCTCGAGGCGGATGCTGGTGACAGCGGCTCCGGGGATCGAGGAGAGCAGGGTGCGGCGGAGAGAGTTGCCGAGGGTGTAGCCGAAGCCCGGCTCGAGCGGCTCGATGATGAACCGCGAACGGAACTCGGAGATGTTCTCTTCGACGAGGGTCGGTCGTTGTGCGATGAGCACTTAGGTGTTCCTTCCGAAAGAGTGTCCGCTATATGACACTTCTGGAGCGTTATTCAGTTGAGTAGGGGGAGCGCGTGGTGGGCGCGCGAGTGGCGAGGTGGCCGGGACTACCGGCGCACCTCGCCCGAGCGGGAAGCGTCAGACGCGGCGACGCTTGGGGGGACGGCACCCGTTGTGCGCCTGCGGCGTCACATCGTTGATGCTGCCCACCTCCAGGCCGGCGGCCTGGAGCGAGCGGATCGCCGTCTCGCGGCCCGAGCCGGGGCCCTTCACGAAGACGTCGACCTTCTTCATGCCGTGCTCCTGCGCCTGACGCGCTGCGGACTCGGCGGCGAGCTGCGCCGCGAACGGCGTCGACTTGCGGCTGCCCTTGAAGCCGACGCCTCCGGAGGAGGCCCAGCTGATCACGGCACCGGTGGTGTCGGTGATCGAGACGATCGTGTTGTTGAACGTCGACTTGATGTGGGCCTGGCCCACAGCGATGTTCTTCTTCTCCTTGCGGCGCGGCTTGCGGGCGGCGCTCGCCTTGGGTGCTGCCATGTGGCGTACTTCTCCTGAATTCGTGCGGAACCTGACGAAAGGGGGCGGCGGTGCCGCCACCTACTACTTGCGGCCGGCCTTCTTCTTGCCGGCGACGGTGCGCTTCGGTCCCTTGCGGGTGCGCGCGTTCGTCTTGGTGCGCTGGCCGTGCACGGGCAGGCCCCGGCGGTGGCGGACGCCCTGGTAGGAGCCGATCTCGACCTTGCGGCGGATGTCGGCGGCGACCTCGCGACGGAGGTCACCCTCCACCTTGAATGCGCCTTCGATGTGGTCGCGGAGGGCGACCAGCTGGTCGTCGGTGAGGTCCTTCACCCGGATGTCGCCGCTGATGCCGGTCTGGCTCAGGGTCTCCAGTGCGCGGGTGCGGCCGATGCCGTAGATGTACGTGAGGGCGACCTCCACGCGCTTATCGCGCGGGATGTCGACGCCGGCGAGACGTGCCATGTGTGTGGCGTGCCTTTCATCAGTTGCGGAGGTGTGGAGCGGATCCGGTGCCCGGGCCTCCGACCCGGGGTGTCCCCCACCCCCTCGCGGGAGCGGGTTCTGGAAGCGCCTGTTCTTCTATTCA
>DATCMN010000484.1:0-2187 GCA_036563405.1 Naasia sp.
GGCGGGGTGCCCGGCCCCTGCAGTGACGACGCGCACGTCGTCGAGCACCCCCGTCGCCCGCGCGGCCTCCGCCACAGCCTCGGCGCTCGCGGCGACGGCGTCGGCATCGAAGCCCGGCCAGGACACCGACGGGATCCGCACCAGCCGGGACAGCTCGGCGACCGCGGAGGGGAAGCCGCCGTCGACCGCGTCGCGGAGAGCAGCAGCGCGGGCCGCGGAGTCGGGCGTCGTCGAGCCGTTTCCAGACATGGGCGGTATCCTAGGGCGACTCTTTCGAGCGAGGATCCCCGTGGCCAAGCAGCAGTCCCCCGCCCCTGCCCCCGAGCAGGAGACCTCCGTCGTCGGCAAGGGCCGTTCGACCCCGACGCGTCGGGAGCGGGAGGCGGCGCGCAAGCGCCCCCTGGTCCCCGACGACCGCAAGGAGGCGCGCAAGCAGGAGCGCGCGCGCATGACGCAGGCCCGTGAGCGGGCGCGGGTCGGACTCGCCAACGGCGAGGAGCGCTACCTCCCCGTCCGGGACCGCGGGCCGCAGCGCAAGTTCGTGCGCGACTACGTCGACGCGCGCTTCAGCATCGGCGAGATCCTCATCCCGACGATGTTCCTCGTGATCTTCATCACCCTCATCCCGGTCGAGGCCGTCCAGGTCTACGGGATGCTCGGCCTCTACGCCCTGATCCTCGCCGCCATCCTCGACGCCGTGCTGGTCGGCACCATCGTGCGGCGCAAGCTGGCCGCGAAGGTCGGCGGCATCGACAAGGTGGAGCGCGGCCTGCGCTGGTACACCGCGATGCGCGCGCTGCAGCTCCGCCCGCTCCGCCTGCCGAAGCCGCAGGTGAAGCGCGGCCAGTACCCGAGCTAGGTCGCGCCCTCCAGGTGCCAGTTCGTGCTGGTATCTCATCGAGATGCCAGCACGAACTGGCATCTCGCCGAGTTGGCAGTTACGGCTGGCATCTCGCCGAGTTGGCAGCCGCTACTGCCGACTCACGCGCAGCGTGGGGTCACAGCGCCCGGTTGATCTGACGCGCCCAGAGGGGCCCGCGGAACAGGAACCCGGTGTAGCCCTGCACCAGGGTGGCGCCCGCCGCGAGCCGCTCCCGCACGTCGGCGGCGGTCTCGACGCCGCCCACCGAGATGAGGCACATGCCCGCCGGGACGCTCGCGCGGAGGATGCGCAGGACCTCGATGCTCCGGCCCGCGAGCGGCCGGCCGGACAGGCCGCCGGCACCCGCGGCGGTCACGATCCGCTCGTCGGTGGCGAGGCCGTCGCGGGAGAGCGTCGTGTTTGTGGCGATGACGCCGGAGAGCCCGAGCCGGGTGGCGAGCTCCCCGATGTGCCGCACCTCCTCGTCGCGGAGGTCGGGCGCGATCTTCACCAGCAGCGGGGTCGGTCCGCACTCCTCGGCGACCGCCGTCAGGAGCGGCTCCAGCCGGTCGAGCTCCTGCAGGCCGCGCAGGCCCGGGGTGTTCGGGGAGCTGACGTTGACGACCAGGTAGTCGGCGAGCGGGGCGAGGAGGCGGGCGCTCTCCCGGTAGTCCGGCAGCGCGTCGTCGACGTCGACGACCCGGCTCTTGCCGATGTTCACCCCGATCACGGGTGCGCGGCCGCTGGCCCGCAGCCGGGCGAGGCGCTCGGCGGCCGCGGCGGCGCCGTCGTTGTTGAAGCCCATCCGGTTGATGACGGCCCGGTCGGGCAGCAGGCGGAACAGCCGGGGGCGCGGGTTGCCGGGCTGCGCGCGGGCGGTGACCGTGCCGATCTCGACGTGCCCGAACCCCAGCTGCGCGAGCCCCCGGATCGCCTTGGCGTTCTTGTCGAACCCGGCGGCGAGACCGAACGGGGTGGGGAACGAGCGCCCGAGCGCCTGCACCCGCACATCCCGGCGCGGCCGGGTGAACCGCTCGACCAGCCAGCCCAGGCCGGTGGCGGGCAGCCAGCGGATCACGGCGAAGGCGAGCTCGTGTGCGCGCTCGGGGTCCATCCGGACGAAGACGAGGCGGAAGAAGAGGGAGTACATGCCCGCCTCAGGCTAGCGGGCGCGGTCCCGCCCGCGGGCCGGAAGCGGACCAGAAGCGGAGCGTGAGCAGACCGGGGCCGGGGCCGGGACGACCGGAACCCGGGCCGATCCGGTTCTCCCGGGCCGGCGTGCCGGCCCATCTCGCCCGAATCGGCCCGGGTTGCGACGGTCAGAG
>DATCMN010000488.1:0-5935 GCA_036563405.1 Naasia sp.
CCCCGACCATCACCTGGCGGACAGCGCAGGTCGCTGCCTCTCCCGCGGCCGCCATCGCGCTTCCCGCCGAGGGCGCTTCAGCGATCAGCATCGCCGGAGCCGACGAGTACCTCGGCGCCTCGGCCAGCGGCATCTGGGCGAGCAGCGGAACGGATGAGGCTCGCCCCATCGCGAGCGTCAGCAAGTTGATCACCGCACTCGTGATCCTGGATGCACGACCGCTCGCCAGCGCCGATGATCCCGGACCCACCATCACCTTCAGCAAGGCCGATCACGACCTCTACGACAAGTACTACCTGCAGGGCGCCATCATCGCGGAGATGCCCACGGGAAGCTCGATGTCGCTGCGGGATGCTCTGGCCACGATGCTCATCCCGTCGGCCAGCAACTACGCGGAGGCGGTTTCGACCTGGGCTTTCGGCTCCCAGCGTGCGTTCGTCGAAGCCGCGCGCGGGTGGCTCGCGGCTCAGGGCCTCAACGGCACGACCATCATCGAACCGACAGGGCTGAGTCCCCGCAATGTGAGCACGCCCAGCGACTTGATCGCGATCGGGAAGCTGGCCTCTGCCAACCCGTCCATCGCTCGCATCGCGGCCACCTCGTCGGCGTCGCTGCCGTCGGGCGCGGTATCGAACACCAACAGTCTGCTCGGCACCGACGGGATCAACGGCCTCAAGACGGGCAACCTGGGTGCCGGCAGCTACACCCTGCTGTACACCGCATCCCTCGACGTCGGAGCTGCCCAGCCACTCAAGGTGACGGGTGTCGTGCTCGGCGGCCGGTCGCGCGCATCTGTGGATGCCGGGGTCCTCGCGCTGCTCGGCAGCATCCGCGAGGGCTTCCACGAGGTCCCGGTCGCGAAGCGCGGCCAGGAGGTCGGGTCCTTCACGACGCCGTGGGGCTCCTCGGGCCGCATCGTGGTGAGCGAGGACGCCTCCCTCTTCACCTGGTCGGATACGCCGGTTGTCACGACGAGCGAGACTCGGACGCCGACGCGCTACGACGACGGCGAGCCCGCCGGAAGCATCAGCTGGAGCAGCGGTCCGAACACTGTGACGGCGCCGGTGGAAGTCCAGGGAACCATCACCGACCCCGACCCCTGGTGGCGGTTGACTCACCCATCCGAATTGGGCGGCGGTTAGGTCGGCCGACTCCCTCGCCGTGGTACGACGAGTGGATGCGCAGTGACTATCGACCTGGACCGCCTTACGTGGTCGTGGTGCTGGGACGTCCCGCATCCGGCAAGACCACGATCAGCGCCGCGATCGCGCAGCGGTGGAGCCTGCCGATCGTGTCGAAGGACGCCTTGAAGGAGACGCTGTTCGACACGCTCGGTGTGGGTGATCGTGCCTGGTCCGCTCGGCTCGGCCGTGCGGCCTTCGCGTTGCTCGACCGGGTCATCGAACTGCAGCTGCAGAGCGGTCGGCCGTTCCTCGTCGACGCCGCCTACAACGCAGCTCATGAGAACGAGAAGTTCCAGGCGTGGCAGCGGCAGTTCGGCTTCACCGCCGTCCAGGTGCACTGCACATCGCCCCGCGACGTGATGATCGAGCGCTTCACACGGAGGGCTTCCGACGGCTCGCGGCACGCCGGCCACGCCGATCAGCAGTCCGTCGACGAGTTCGAGGCGACGCTGAGCGACGGTCGGCAGGAGGTGCTCGACATCGAGGGCACAGTTCTCCGGCACCATTCGGACGTCGCGGGCGGTGACCAGCGGCTGTTGAGAGCGTTGGATGCCGTGCTGACCCCTCTGTCGGGTCGAGACCCTTCGCTCTGACGGCCCCTTTCTTCTGCGCGTGGGCCGCTCCTCGAGCGGCCCCGCCCTGCACCTTCAGGCGTTCAGCGCCACAGCCTCATCGAGCATGCGCAGACCCTGCTGCTCGTACTCCGCGTCGCCCACCTTGTGCGCCCACACTGCGACGCTGACCGCTTGGCGGAGCAGGTGCGCTCGCCACTGCTCCGGCTCCCGTGGGTCACCTCCGTAGCCCCTGAGGAAAGCCGCCTCCAGATCCGGAGCCGACTGCCACTGCTGGGTCGCGAGCCTCCCCAAGTCGGTGTACGCCGGGCGGTACTCGAACCGGCCGAAGTCGATGACCTTGATTGTTCGCCCGTCGAGCAGCCAGTTCCGCGGCTGCCAATCCCCGTGAGTCGGGACCAGCGTGACCGGCCGGAATCGATAGGCGGCGAGGATTGCTCGCGCCCGCCCGGCGAGGGCGGGGCTGATCCGGTGCGGCTGGTCAAGAGACGCGATCTCCTTGGCGGTGGCGACCCGCTCATGGTCGCTGTCGATGCGCTGATCCTGACTGTGCAGCAGCCGGAGGAGAGCGCCTGCCTGCTCGTGCACGTCGGGGGAGAGTTCGTCCGGCCCGCCGTCGACGAGGCGACCCGGGAGGTACTCGGTGATGACGATGTTGAGTGCCCGGTCGAATCCCGTCAATCGGGCAGCGACGCCCCGCAGAGCGAGCACACCGGTCACCGTTTGATGGGCGGTGATCTCCCGTGCGATGTGGTGATTCGACGGTCCTGCTGCTTTGACGATGTGCTCCCCGGAAGGCGAGCGGACGTGCAGGACGACGGTATCGACGACACCCCAGCTCAGGTCGGCCAGAAGCTCCACATCGGGGAGCAGCCGCATGACCCAGTCGGACTGATCAGAGCTCAGACGTCCTCCGTCCCATCGCGCCACCGTTGGAGCGTAACGCCGGCTGTCACTCCGAGTTCGGTGGTCGCTCGCCGGTGTAGGTATAGAACCCGTTGTGGTCGACGAGATTGCCGGCGTCGTCGGTGCGGCCTCACGGTGATCCTGCGAGCCGGTCTGCTGTGCACTCGCCGTATTCGGGAGCGCGCGCGGTGAATCGGCTCCATCATTCGAGAGCCGACGCGGGCACTTCTGCTCCGCACGGCGAACCCGTGCGCGGGGCGAGAGGTCGACGTGCTCTACCTCATCGGTCCGCGGCGCGACATGCACTGGGCGACGTGTTCTGCCGCCGAGGGCACGGATCTCGCGGGACGTGCCGCCCTCACAGGACGGGCATGGACGGTGTCCGAGTCCCGAGCCGACGGTACGGTCCTCCGCCTGGCCTTCCGGTACGGCGTCGCAGCTCCGGCGGGGATCATCGTCGACGGCGCAGCGGTCTGTCGCTACCTCCGAGCAGGATGCAGGACGACCGCGTCCACCACCGGCTGGGGCGTCGACGCCGAGGTGGACGGGATCCGCCAGGAGGTCCGCGAAGACATCGCTGCGCGTGAACCCGATCGCCTCGTCGTCGAGCACTGGAAGCGCCTCGGCGGGACGCTCCCCTCGGAGAGATAGCGCGGCCGCCTGCGGTCGCCCCGGCGGGCCGGACGCGGGCGCGACGGGCGTCAGGTCAGAGGCGTCGGAGCAGAACGACCACGTCGTCCACGGTGTGGTGCTCGCCGGCGGCGGCCCTGGTCGCCGGGCGGCTCCGCGTCTCGGCGACGACCGTCGTCCACTCCTCCTGTGGCAGGTCGAGTGCCGCGATCTCCTCCTCGGGAGTGAGGAACCCGTGGTTGTGGCCGGCGGGCGGGCTGTCGGCCCGGGGCGGCGGCGATGCGTGGGACACCAGGAGCAGGTGGCCGCCACGACGGACGCGGTCGGCTGCCCGCCGGAGGATGTCGGTGCGCGAGAGCCCGACGGGGGAGTGGAAGAAGCTCGCGCTCACCAGGTCGTAGCTCTCCGCGCTCGACCACGTCGACAGATCAGAGGCCACGAACACAGCGCGCCCCGCCCTCAGGCCGGCTGCTGCAGCCGCGGAACGAGCGCGCTCGATGGCGGTGGGGGAGATGTCGAGCCCGGTGGCGCTCCAGCCGTGCTGGGCCAGCCAGATCACATCGGCGCCTTCACCGCAGCCCAGGTCGACGGCGCGACCCGGCTCGAGGTCGGCCGCGACGGACGCGAAGGTGCTGTTCGGGGCTCCGGACCACACCCGCTCATTCCCGGCGTAGCGGTCCTCCCAGTAGTCCGCAGGAACGGCGGGCGGTGCCGAAGCGGCAGCGACCGCATCGTCGAAGTCCTCGCCGACGAGTGCCGCGTTCACGACCGCGCCGACCGCGGTTCCCGACCCGATCGACATGGGGACGTTGGCGGCCGGATTCACAACGTTGCCCGCCGCCCAGATGCGGTCCGCACTGGTCCTGCCCATCGCGTCCACGCGAAGGAATGAGCCCATCGGCCCCTCTGCCCGGTCGAGGCCGAGGGAGGCGAGGAAGCCGTCGTGCGGACGCAGCGTGCCGCCGGTGAAGATCGCATCGAGGGGGAACTCCGCACCGTCCTCCGTGCGGACCGCAGTGATCCGGTCGCCGTCGCCGAGGATCGCGGCGACGCGGGCCGGCACCAGCTGGATGCCGCGCGCGCCGAGTCGCTGTTCGACAGCTGCATCGACGGGGCCCAGCCCGGCCGTGAATACCGTGACCCTGTCGCTCCACTGCCGGACGAGTTCCGCCTGGTGCAGGCTGAGCGGCGAGATTGTGAGCACGCCGAGCCTCTGATCCCGCACCTCCCAGCCGTGGCAGTACGGACAGTGCAGGACGGTGCGTCCCCAGCGCATCGCGAGTCCCGGAATGTCCGGCAGATCGTCGGTGAGCCCGGTGGCGACGATGACCGCACGCCCGCGTTCCGTGCTTCCGTCCGTGAGGGAGACGTGCACCTCGTCCCCGGCCAGGTCCACGCGCTCGGCGGTCGCGGACCGGAACCGCGCGCCGTACGCGACCGCCTCCGATCGGCCGCGCTCCAGCAGCGCTCCCGGCTCGGTGCCGTCGTTGCCGAAGACGCCGTGCATGTGCGAGGCGAAGCGGTTGCGCGGGCTCCCGGCGTCGAGCACGAGGACTCGACGCCGGGCGCGCCCCAGCATCAGTGCGGCGCTGAGCCCCGCCACGCCGCCACCGACCACGACCACGTCCCATTTCTGATGTCCCATGCGACAAGCCTTCGGGGACCGATCAGAACCTGCAAGACTGTTTGCGGAAACAGCAAGGAGGTTCCTGGTGTCGAACGAGTTGGACCAGGTGGGGCCGCGCCTGCGCGCGGCCCGGAGGGTGAGGGGCTGGACGCTGGGCGAGCTCGCCGAAATAGCCGACATGTCGGCCAGCACGCTGTCCCGGCTCGAGTCCGGGAAGCGGCAGGCGAGCCTGGAGCTCCTCCTGCCGCTCACCCGGCAGCTGGGCATCCGGATCGACGATCTCGTGCGCGCCGAGACCCCCGACCCTCGCGTGCGACGCCCCGTCGTCGATCGCGGCGGCTTGGTGATCGCCCCGCTCGCTCCGGAGGGGTCGCCGATCCACACCTACCGGATCACCTTCCCGCCCATGGAGACTGTCCCCGAACTCCGGGTCCATGACGGGTACGAGTGGCTCTATGTGCTGAGCGGGCGGCTCCGGCTGCGGCTCGGCGAGCAGGACCTCATCCTGTCGCGCGGGGAGGCGGCGGAGTTCGACACCCGCACGCCGCACGCGATATCGGCGGCCGGGTCACGCCCCGCGGTCGTCCTCAGCATCTTCGACGAATCGGGGGCGCGGATGCACACCCACGCACCCGAGGTCTGATCAGCCGAGGAGGAGCCTTCGCGCGAGTCGCCCGGGCGCGCGCAGCGCTCGGCGTCAGGATGGGGTGATGCCCACTCCCGTCGCTCCACCGGAGGCGGCGCGCTCCGCCCTCAGCAGACGCCGGTCGAATCTCTCCCTTCGCGGAGTGGCTCTCGGCGTCGGGCTGGTTGCCGCGCTCTTCCTCCTCCGCGCGACATCGCCGAGCGTCGAGATCGATGCAGCGCTCCAGGATGTGGTGACTCTCGCGATCAGCGTGATCATCGAATCGCTTCCGTTCGTGTTCCTCGGGGTCGCGATCTCCGCCGCGGTGCAGACCTGGGTCCCGACGAGCGTGATCCTGCGCATCCTGCCCCGCCACGGCGCTCCACGCCGC
>DATCMN010000489.1:0-8079 GCA_036563405.1 Naasia sp.
TTCCCGTTGCGGTCGCGGAAGCGCGCTCGATAGCGGCCGGAGGGGAGCTGGTCGACCCAGGGCATGAGGGCTCCTATGCGGCGCGGCGGATCTCGCGCAGGTAGACGTCGAGGATGTGAGGGGTCACGTCGAGTTCGACGCACCACTGTCCCGGGTCGGAGCTGAAGAGCGCAACCTCCTCTAGGTGCACCGGGTCGATGAGGTGGCGGGCGGCGAAGTGGTCGGCCTGCCGCTCGTGCTTCGGCCGGTCGTCGCGGTGGCCGAGGCAGACGTGCCCCATCTCGTGCGCGAGGACGGTCCGCTCGAGCAGGGCCCGCATGCCGGGCTTCAGGATGATCGTTCGGCGATCGGGCACCCAGAGCCCGTTCGCTGTGCGGAGTCGCCCGTAGACGACGTCGATTCCGAGGCGCTCGGCATGCTCGTGAGGGTCGTAGCCCCTCGTGCGAGTCATGACGTTCACAGCTCCGGATCCAGCTCCTCTGCGCTCGCGTCCCGGTTGGCCGCGGTGTCGAGGTGCCTCTTGCGGACCTCATCCTCAGTGAGGCGTGTGACATCCGCCGGCATGGGCACCGCGGCGGTGATGATGGTCGCTGCACGCTCGGCGCGGCTGACGAGTTGCTCGGGCTGTTCCCCGATGTAGTCGCAGAACGCCTCGACGTCATTAAGAGCGAACTCGAACTTGTCGACCAGCCGATCGCGCACGTACTTCTCCGACCTGCCGATACGACGTGAAAGCTCCCGCCCGGTCATTCGGCGGGCGCCCATTTCACGGCGTATCTCGTCGGCGACGGCCCGCGCGAACGGGCCGGGAGGGTCTGCTGGTTGTCTTGCCACGTCGCCGAGGGTACAGATTCCGAGCACTTCTCGCTAGTTGGAGACGCAAATGCGTCCAAAATGGGTGACATGCGTCCCTAGTTGCTTGCATCTGCGTTTCTAGAGACGCATACTCGACGGCATGGATCAGAACACGACGGTAGGTGGCACCGGCGTGACGCTTCACGAACGAGTAGCGGCGAATCTCCGGGCGGAGATGGCTGCGCAGCGTAAGTCGACGCTGGACCTCGCGCGGGAGCTGCATGTGGGGCACCGAGCGGCTACGCGCCGCTGGAACGGGGAACAGCCGATCGGGCTCAACGAGCTGTCGGTGATCGCGAAGTGGCTCGACGTCCCGGTGTCGGCCTTGATGGCCGCGCGAGAGCGGCTCGCGGCATGAACGCCGTCCTCACCGCTCCCGAGGCTGCCGCAGAGTCGCGCCGGCACCCGGTGACGGTCAGGAAGGCACTCGAGGCCAGCGAGCTGCACGGCACTCAGCGGATGAAGGGCGGTCGGTGGTCGATCCGGCGCGAGTGCCTGAACGCGTGGATCGACGGGCAGAAGTGCGCGCACCTCGCGCCGTCGAACGTGACGCCGATGAGGCGCCCGGCATGAGCCGCCGTCCCTGCGTCACGCCGCCGATGTGGCGGGGCGTGGGCTTCGGACTGGTCGCCGTCGCGCCGTTCTGGGCGCTCGTCGCGGCACTCATCACCATCGCGCTCTCGCAGTAGCGCGCACACCCACGAATGGGAAGGGGAGACCTATGCCTGGTCGCCACGAAATGTCGGACGCGGAGGTCCTGCTCCACCTCGACTTCCCGGTGTCGTGCGGGATGTCGAAGTCCTGCACTCAGCCCGGTGCCATGGTCGCTCGCTGCGCGTTCTGCGGCGGCCTCATCGGCATCCTCTGCGCCCTGCACTCGCGGAGCCTCCTCCGCTCCGGGCGCCTGGTGCACCAGAGCTGCGGATCGTCCACGACAGCGACCGCGCTCCTCCGCTTCGAGGCGCTGGTGACGCCGTGATCGAGTTCGAGGTGGCAGGAGTGCCGGTCCCCCAGGGCAGCAAGACCGCGTTCGTCGTCGGCCGTCGCGCGGTGATCACGGACCAGAACGCCAAGGTGCTGAAGCCGTGGCGGACCGCGGTAGCCGAGGCCGCGCAGTACGCCGCCTTCGGCCGCACGGAGGAGCTCCTGCCTCTGCGGAAGGCGCAGGCCGCCCTCGACGTCGACCTCGTGTTTCTGCTGCCGCGCCCGGCGTCGGTGAAGCGGTCGTGGCCGTCCGTGTCGCCCGACATCGACAAGCTCGCCCGCTCGGTTCTCGACGGGCTCACCGCGTCCGGGCTGATCCGGGACGACTCGCAGATCGTGCGCCTCGTGGCGCTGAAGAGGTATTCGGACCGTCCGGGTGCCGTCGTGAAGGTCGGCCTGATGGCCGAGGAGGAGAACTGATGGACCTGGAGACGAAGCCGGCCGCGTTCAAGCGGGGCGTCCCGAAGGCGCAGCTCAACGGGCTGTTCGGGCTCGAAGAGCACCTCATGGCGAACGACGCCGACGAGGTCGTGTGCATCGTCCGGTACCGGGTCGAGGACGTGATCAGCAAGGAGAAGAAGGGCGAGCGGTACCCGGTCGTCGAGACGGTGCACATCGAGCCGCTTCGCGATCCGGAGGAGATCGGCGCCGCCTTGAAGCTCCTCCGCGCCGCCTACTCCTCTCGGACTGGTGAGGCGCAACTCGACCTCGGGGAGATCGCGTGAACCGGGCAGAGATCCGCCGTCGCGCCCGCCTGCGCATGGTGGCGTCCGTCGACGAGCGCCTCTCCGCTCACTTCCTCGGGAACGCGCCAAAGCGGGAGGCGGTCACGGGTCGCCGACACCCGGCCCTGTCGGCGCGGGAGTGGTTCGCGGTGCTCCGTCCGCGGCTCCTCGCGTCCCGGCCCGTTCTGGTTCCCGCACGCCGTGAGAAGCGTCCGGGGAAGGCCGGGGCGAACTGGTCGCGCACCTACGACGTGCCGCCCGTGTACGGGCCGCCCACCTTCCGGAACGTGCTCGACCAGGACGGGATTCAACGGTGACCCCGCTCCTCGCCGCCGCAATTGTCCTGTGGCTCGCGGCGGCGCTTGCCGCCATCCGAGTGCTATCCCTCCAACTCGAGCTCCGCCGTGGCACCAGATCCGCCCGCAGTTTCGTCGTGCGGCAGAGAGACGGTTGGACGATCGCGGCTCTCATCTGGATCGTCCTCGCCGCGACGCTCGGCATGCTCGAGGCCCTCCTGTGACCGCCCTCGGGATCGACGAGGTCCTTGACGAGCTGGAGAGCCGCGCCGGCGCATCCGACACCGATCGGGACGCGTGGCTCGCTGAACGGCACCACGGTGCAACCGCCACCGAGGTCCGCGACCTGTACGTCGGCGCGAAGTCCTCCTCGAAGCTCATCGCGATGAAGCTCGGCTGGGAGCCGGAACCAGACCTGTCCCGGATCGCCCGCATCAGGTACGGGCGGGAGCGGGAGCGGGTAATCGCGGAGCACCTCCGGCTGTCCGGGTTCCTCCCGGAGACCCGCGTGTTCCGGCACGCGGAGAACTCTCGCTACCTGGCGTCCCCGGACGCGATCCGCCTCGACTTTGACGACACCCTCGACGTCGCGGAGATCAAGACGGCGGAGGAGGAGATGGCCCCCGGGTCGGAGCTGTTCGAGAAGCTCGGCTACGGGGCGCAGGCGCAGTGGCAGATGTTCGTCGTCGGTCCCCGGGTCCGCCGGTGCCTGTTCGCGGTCGAGGAGTGCCTCCTCGAGGACGGCCGGTATCTCCCGGGGGAGCTCCGTATGTCTTGGATTGAGCGGGACGACGCCCTCATCGAGGAACTCGTCGCCGTCGCGGACGACTTCCTCGCCACCCTCGACGACGTGCGGGAGAACGGGCTGGACCCGGTCGCCGTGGCGCTCCTCGAGGACTCGATCGAGAAGAAGGCCGCCGCCGAGGCCGCGCGCGAGCGCCTCGAGTCCTACTGCGCGACCTCGGGGATCTCGTCTCTACGGATCCCGGCCGGGTCCCTGTCCTACAAGGTCGCCGCGCCCACGCCCCGGTTCCAGCAGAAGGAATTCGCGGCCGACCACCCCGAGCTAGCCGAGAAGTACAAGCGCGCGACTGGTGGCGGCACGCCGACGCTCCGCATCACCCCTCGCCGCGCAACCAAGGAAGAAGAGGACTGACACATGGCCGACACCCACACGCCGAAGGACGCGCCTGAGGAGGGTCGCTCCGGGCTTGCCGAGGCGCTTGCCGCGTTCCAGGCCGAACTGCCGTCTGTGAAGAAGGGCAGCGAGGCGAAGATCCCCGGCCGAGAGGGGAAGGCCGGCTACTCCTACACCTACGCCGACCTGACAGACATCAGCGAGGCCGCCCTGCCACTCCTCGGGAAGCACGGGCTCGCGTGGACGACCAAGCCGACGGTCGCGTTCGGTGAGCAGTTCTCCTTCGTCCTCGAGTACCGGCTCCTCCACGGTGCTACCGGTGAGGCGATCGAGGGCATGTACCCGCTTCCGAACCCGATGAACACGGCACCTCAGGCGCTCGGGTCGGCGATCACGTACGCGCGCCGGTACTGCCTGGTCGCCGTGACCGGCGTCGCCCCCGGCGGTGACGACGATGACGCGAGCTCTGCCGTGGCCCCCGGCCACGCCTCCGCCTCTCAGCAGCGGCGCACGGCTGCGGCCCAGGAGCCCTCGGTGCAGGGTCCGCCGCCCTTGCCCGCCCCAACGCAGGACTGGGTCGGTCAAGCCCGGAAGGCGCGGACCCTCGATGAACTGCGAGCCGTGTACATGGCCGCAGACGGGGCGCAGGAACTCGGGTGCGGGGTCGACGGCATCGCGGTCGGGCATCACCTCCGAAGCATCAAGGCCCGCATGGAGGAAGGCCAGAAGGGGACCGCAGTCGCCGCGCAGTGGGAGGGGAAGGCCCGGGCCGCCGCGTCCCGCGCGGAACTCCGCGAGGTGCTCGAAGGTGCGCACGCAGCCGGCGCTGACGCAGCGCTCCTCCAGCGGCTCGCGGTCTACGAGGACTCCCTGCCGCCCGAGGCGCCGTCGGTCCCTGAGGACCCGTCGGACGACAACGTCGCCGGGGAGAACACCCCAGTGGCCCTGTCGAGTGAAGGGCCGGTCGCCTGATGAGCATGTCGGTCCCCACGCCTGATCCACTGACGATGGACATCTGCCAGCACTGCGGTGGTCGCGTCTATGTCACCGCGTCGTCCACCTGGCGGCACTGGGCATCTGGGGCGACATCGTGCGCGTACATGGATACGCACGCGGCTCCCTTCGTCGCAGATCGCCTAGCGACGCTCGAGGCCGAGCTCGACGAGGTGCGTGGGCAGCGCGATCGCGCGCGGTCCCTGGCCGCCCGTCTCGAGGCTGAGGTCGCCGCCCTTACCGACCGCTTCTGCCCTCCGCTCGTCGCCCCATCGATCGGTGCCGGCACTGCGGGGCCGGTGTCATGAAGGATGCCCTGACCGGCGACGAGCTGATCGACCCCGAGACGAAACGGCCGATCGCGACGCCGGAGAACCTCGAGGCCGCCGCGGAGCAGATCCGTGCACGGCTCGCCACCCGGCCCGTCGCCGGTCAGGTCAAGACGCCCGACTCGATCATCGAGGACCTCGAGTGGGCGAAGTACGGGGCATCCCAGCTGCCCGCGATCCTGCGCGACGCTGACCGGGCTGTCCGGGTTCTACAGCGCCGGTACTCCGCTGCGTTCGTGAAGGCCGTCCGCCAGTCGGACGCACGGTCCGCGGATGAGCGGCGCCTCGAGGCGGAGCAGGCCCTCGCCCCGCTCCTCGCGCAGCTCGACGCGGCCGAGGTCGCCTACGAGTACGCGAAGCGGGTAGCGAAGTCGGTCGAGGCCGCCCAGTCGAACGTGCAGTCGCAGGCCGCGATGGTGCGGGTCACCTACGACCTCGCGGGTTCGGGGCGCGGCCGTGGCTGAGCGGCTGGCGCTGGAGCCGGGGCAGCTGATCCCCGGCGGTGGCGGGGAGTGGGCGACGGTCGTGCCGGGGTCACCGGTGGGCGTCGCCATGTTGGACGTTTTCGCGGCACGGGCCGCGGAAGAGAAGGCACTACGCGAAGCGAAGGGTTGGGACTGATGGCGCTGTGGGATCTCCCCCGGTATCTGGACATGGCGGTGCTGCCGCTCGAGGACTGGTCGGGAACGGTGCGGCCTCTGTCGGAGGCGCGCCGGTCGCCGTTCTCCGCGGGGACGACTTCGACCTTCCAACTCCTCCGCGCGGAGCTCGACGCCCTCGACGCTGAGGAGCGGGTTCTGTACGTCCCCGTCGAGGGGGGCCAGTTCCGGCGCGACGGCCGGCCCCGCGCGGACGCGAAGCTCGTCGGCGCCGCGCTGGTCCTAGCGTTCGACGCCGGCGACTCCCCCTACGAGTACGTGTCGGACCAGTGGCTGACCTGGCAGGAGAACCTCCGCGCGATCGCGCTGACCCTGCAGGCCCTCCGGGCTGTCGCTCGGTACGGGCTCACCGCTGAGCGGCAGCAGTATGTCGGCTTCCGGGCGCTCGAGGCACCGCAGGAGGACCCGGCGATCGTGTGGGCGTCCGTCGCGGAGGCGCTCGGGTGGCTCCGTGATCTCACCGGGGTCGACGAGTCGGTGCCGATCCGGTCGCTGCTGGTCCAGGCCCGCCGGAAGTCGCACCCTGACCTCGGTGGCGACGGGTCGCTGTTCGGGCGGGTGTCCGACGCTGAGGCGCTTCTCCGCCGTGAGGGGCTGCTGTGAGCGAGGGGCCGATCAAGGCGTGGCGGGACTCCTGGAAGCCGCCCGTCGTGTCCACGCCGGCGGGCACAGCTCTGCACCTGGCCGGAGACCCGGGGCGCGCGTACTGCGGCCGCCGGAAGGTGGCGCTCGCAACCACCCCGGGCGAAGTTACCTGCTCGGACTGCGCCGCGGCCCGCGCCGCCGACGAGGTCGCCTGATGGGCGTGTTCCCTCACGGCACCCCGGCCGGGTACGCGGCCGGTTGCAGGGGCCGCATGTGCCTGCATCACGGGTCGGAGCAGCTGATGACGTGCGAGCAGGCGGAGGCCCGGTCGAAGTGGGATCTCCACTACCGGACGGCGCTGGCCGCCGGGGAGGCGCCGCTGGAGCGGGAGACGTTCACCGGGGAGGCCCTGTCTCTGCTGAACAAGCCGGGGACCCCGGTGCTGGTGGCTGTTGTTGAGGAGCCGGTGTTGCCGACTCCGACGTTCGAGCGGGAGGAGCGGGGTGTGGCGGAGAAGCGGAACGCCGTGCGGGACGTGAACCAGAAGCACGGGACGCGGACGGGCTACAACTACGGGTGCCGGCTAGGCGATGAGTGCCCGGCGAAGCTGGCCGGGGGTATGTCGTGCACGGAGGCGAACCGGAACGCGCAGCGGGACGCGGCCACGCGCCGTCGGGAAGGCAGCCCCGCGGCCGTGGTGCCCAGCGTCGCGCCGAAGCCGACCGCCCCGAAGTCGACGCCTCCGGACCTTGGTCCTGTCGACGAGCGTCTCGCTGAGCTGACCCGTCAACTGGCGCAGGCGCGACGTGACCTACTGGCGGAGCGGGAGCGGTCGGCGATGCTCGCCCTCGAGCTCGACGTCGAAAAGACGCGCCCGCGTCCGGTTCCGGTGCTGCGGCTGGAGCTGCAGGTGCCGGGTGCTGAGCCCGTCGTCCTCGCTCTCACGCAGGAGGCGTCATGACTCAACTCGCCTTCGACCTGGACGAACTCTCCGCTCCCCCGCGGCCTGAGTACGACGGGCCGGCACCGCTCAGCTTCACGACGGACTACTTCACGCCCGACGAGCTCCTCGCCGCCGCAGCGGAGGTAGCCGCTCGCCGGGGACCGTGGCCATGGTCCCTTCCTTCGCACACGTGGCACCTCGGCATCACGACCGGCTACGCGAACACGAGGACGGCCGGTCACACTCTGGTGCTTCTCGACACGGACCTCCGCTGCACATGCCGACTCCCCTACACCGTGACGGAGTGGGAATCGACCGGCGGGTGCTCGTGCGTGGGCTCACTGCTGTCGCAAGCGAACTGCCCCGACTGCCGGTGGCACGCATTAGGCGGGGAGAACGTGGCGGTGGAGGCGTGGCACGACCACGCCTGGCCCGGCTGGCGTGACCTCCCGATCCTGCCGTTGACCCCTCAGACCGATCGGACAGACAAGGGGACGTCGAAGCGGGCGCGGGCGTTCTTCGAGGCCGAGTATCCGACTGAGTTCCAGCAGTCGGGTGCGCCAGTGATCACA